>JANNKN010000539.1:0-6424 GCA_031396315.1 Deltaproteobacteria bacterium | reverse complement strand
GTTCATCTGGCAGTAGACCATCGCCGCCTTGTCGAGCACGGTGGTTCCGTCCGCGAGCTTCGCGTCCATCATGTCGTGCCAGAGGTCGTTGCCCTCGCGCGTGCGCTCGCCCACGCCGCCGAACACCGAGTAGCCGCCGTGCTCCTTGGCGATGTTGTTGATGAGCTCGAGCAGCACGACGGTCTTGCCCACGCCGGCGCCGCCGAACAGGCCGACCTTGCCGCCCTTCGGGTAGGGCGCGATCAGGTCGATCACCTTGATGCCCGTCTCGAGCGGCTCGACCGTCACCGATTGGTCGATGAACGCGGGCGCTGGTCGATGAATCGGCCAGAACTTGTCGGTCTTGATCGGGCCGCGCTCGTCCACTGGCTCGCCGATCACGTTGGTGATGCGGCCGAGCGTCCCCGGGCCGACCGGCACTTTGATCACATCGCCGGTATTCACGACCGGTTGATCGCGGCGTAGGCCGTCGGTCGCATCCATCGCGATCGTGCGCACGCTGTTCTCGCCGAGGTGCAGAGCGACCTCGAGCACGAGGTTGTTCGGACGCGCGTCGATGTTCGCGTTGGTGGTGCGCAGCGCCGTCAGAATCTCGGGCAGCGCGCCGGGCGGGAACTCGACGTCCACTACCGGCCCCATCACCTGCGTCACGCGTCCGTTCGCCAGAACCTTCGTCGCCATCGCTTCGTTCCTCTCTCGATCGTTCGGCAGCGCGCACCGCGACCGCGGTGCGCAAGTTGTTACGAGCTACTTGAGCGCTTCCGCGCCCGACACGATCTCCATCAGTTCCTTGGTGATCGCGGCTTGGCGCACGCGGTTGTACTGGAGGGTCAAGCTGCCGATCAGCTCCTCCGAGTTGCGCGTCGCGCTCTCCATCGCGGCCATGCGCGCGGCGTGCTCGCCGGCCTGGTTCTCGAGCAATGCGCGGTAGAGCGTGAACTCGAGCGCCTGCGGCACGAGCACCTTCAGCAGCTCGTTCGCATCGGGCTCGATCTCGAACGGCAGCGACGCGCGACCCGCGTCGGCGATCTCCTCCGCCGGTGCAAGCGGGAGCAGGGGATCCGCATGCGGCGTCTGCGTCAGCGCCGACAGGAACTCGGAGTAGACGAGCGTTGCGCCGTCGATTTCGCCGCTCTCGTACCGCTTCGCGAGGTGCTCCGCGATTTCGCTGGCGTGGCGGATGCCGATCGTGCCGAACCCGCTCCACACGCGCTGCATCTCACCGAGCCTGCGGCGTCGAAAGAATTCGTCGGCTTTCTTGCCGACGGGCGTGATCGCGACCGCGAGGCCCTTCGCCGCAAGCTCGCGCGCAGTCGCCTGCGCACGCTTGAGGACGTTCGCGTTGAACGCGCCGCACAAGCCGCGATCGGAGGTGACCACGATCAGCTCGTGCACGCGCTGCTGCTCATGCGGCTTCAAAAGCGGATGCTCGGCGTCCTTGTGGCGCCGCCCGATCTCGCCGAGCACCGCATACATCTTCTTGGCATACGGTCGCGCCGCGAGGATCGCGTCCTGCGCCCGGCGCAACTTCGCTGCCGACACCATGCGCATGGCGCTCGTGATCTGCCTCGTCTTCTGGACGGTGCGGATGCGCCGGCGAATTTCCTTCGTACTGGGCATGGGGTCCCTTGATTACTCCGCCTTCGCGGTTGGCCGGAACATCTGCGCAAACGCGTCGAGCGCGGCGTTCAGCGCCTTCTCCTCGTCGCTGCCGATCTGGCCGCTCGCGGTGATCTTCGCGAGCAGCGGCGCGTGGTTCGCACGCATGTGCGAGAGCATCTCCGCCTCGTAGCGGCGCACGTCGGAGACTGCGAGCTCGCGCACCCAGCTCTTGCGCCCAGCTTGCGGCGAGGCGGCGTAGATCGAGACGACCTGCTCGACCGCGGGCAGCGGCTGGTACTGGGGCTGCTTCAGGATCTCCGTCTGCCGTTCGCCGTTCGCGAGCTGCTCCTGAGTCGCCTTGTCGAGATCGCTGCCGAACTGCGCGAACGCCGCCATCTCGCGGTACTGCGCGAGATTCAGCTTCATCGTGCCGGCCACCTTCTTCATCGCCTTGATCTGCGCGGCGCCGCCCACGCGCGATACGGAAATGCCGACGTTGATGGCGGGGCGCTGGCCGGAATTGAAGAGATCCGTCTCGAGGAAGATCTGGCCATCGGTGATCGAGATGACGTTGGTCGGGATGTAGGCCGAGACGTCGTTTGCCTGCGTCTCGATGATCGGCAGCGCCGTCAGCGAGCCGCCGCCGAGCTCGTCATTCAGCTTGGCCGCGCGCTCGAGCAGGCGCGAGTGCAGATAGAACACGTCGCCGGGATACGCCTCGCGGCCCGGCGGGCGACGCAGCAGCAACGACAGCTGGCGGTACGCGACGGCCTGTTTGGTGAGATCGTCATAAATGATTAGGGCGTGCTTGCCGTTGTCGCGGAACCACTCGCCCATCGTGCAGCCGGTGTAGGGCGAGATGAATTGCAAGGGCGCGGGCTCGCTCGCCGTCGCGGCGACCACGATCGTGTACTCCATCGCTCCGAACTGCGTGAGCTTGTCCACCACCTGCGCGACGGTCGACTGCTTCTGGCCGGTCGCGACGTAGATGCAGAACACGTCGCCACCCTTTTGGTTGATGATCGTGTCGAGCGCAATCGCGGTCTTGCCGGTTTGACGGTCGCCGATGATCAGCTCGCGCTGGCCGCGTCCGATCGGCGTCATCGCGTCGATCGCCTTGATGCCCGTCTGCAGCGGCTGCGTGACGCTCTTGCGCGTCACGATGCCGGGCGCCTTCAGCTCGATGCGGCGCGATTCTGTGGAGGCGATCGCACCCTTGCCGTCGATCGGGTTCCCGAGCGCGTCGACCACGCGGCCGAGCAAGCCCATCCCGACGGGCACCTCGACGATGCGGCCGGTGCGGCGCACGAGATCGCCTTCGCGGACGTGATTCGCCTCGCCCATGATGGCGATGCCGACGTTGTCCTCTTCGAGGTTGAGCACCATGCCCGAGACTTCGCCGGGCAGCATCACGAGCTCGCCAGCCATCGCGGATTGGAGGCCGTAGACGCGCGCAATGCCGTCGCCGATCGAGAGCACGGTGCCGGTCTCGGCGACGTCGATCTGACGGCCGTAGTCCTTGATCTCGCGCTTCAGGATGTCGGTGATTTCGCCGGGGCGAAGGTCCATCGTTTGCTCCGTTGTCCGCTTGAACTGTTAGGGCTAGTTGCCGAGCAGCGCGCTGCGCAACTGAGTCAGCTGCGTCTTCAGACTGCCGTCGTAGAGGGTGTCGCCGAGCTGGGCGACGACGCCGCCGACGAGCGTCTCATCGATCTCGAGCTCGAGCTCGATCGCGCGGCCCGAACGCGCGGAGAGCGCGCGCGTCAAGCGCGCCTGCTGCTCGGCGCTGAGCGGTCGCGCCGTCCTCACTTTCGCCTTCGCGCGGCCCGCGGCTTCGTCCGCGAGGCGCACGAACTCGGCCTCGATCTGTTCGAACGCGACGAGCCGGCGTTGGTCGATCAAGTAGGCGTAGAAGCGCTTCAGCAGCGAGCTCGCGGCGAGCTTCTCTGCCACGGCCTCGAGCACGCGGCGGCGCTCGACGGCCGGCACGAGTGGCTGCACGAGCACGTCGCGCAGCTCCGGGCTCGCTTCGAGCGCGCTGCCGAGGCGGCGCAGCGCGTCACGCACCGCGGGGACGCGATTCTCCTCGGTGGCGAGGGCAAACAGCGCGCGCGCGTAGCGGCGCGGCGCGGCGGCGGCCGGCATCAGTGCGTTCCTCCCGCTCCGGGCGTCGACTCGATCTTCGCGATGAACTCGTCGACGAGGCGATTCCGGTCGGCATCGGTGGTGTGTTCGCGGAGCAGCGAGCCGGCGAGCGTGACGGCGAGCTCGGCCGCTTCCTTGCGCAGCGCGACCCGCGCGGTGCGCAGCTCGCGCTCGACGACGCCCGTCGCGCTCTGCCGAATGCGCGCTGCGGTCGCCTCTGCGTCGGCGAGGATCGAGGCCTTCTCTGCCGCGGCGCTCTTGCGCGTCGAGTCGAGAATCGACGCGACGTCGCCCTCGAGCCGCGTTGCCTTCTCGTTCCACTCGGCGAGCTTGCGCTCGGCGTCTTTGAGCAGCTGCTCGGCGCTCGCGATGTTCTTCGCAATCGTGCTGCGGCGCGCGGCGAGGAATTCGCTGACCGGCTTGCGCGCAAAGTAGACGAGCACGGCGGCCAGGATGAAGACGTTCACCCACTCGTAGGTGAACTCCTTCATGTGCGCCGCGTCGGCCGCGGCATCGTGCCCGCTGGCGTGTGCGCCCTCGTGTGACTCCTCGGCCGCGAACGCGGTGAACGGCGCGAGCGTGAGCAGGAGTGCGAGTGCGAACGCCTTCACGCGAGCGGCCTCCCCAGCACCTTGGCGGCGACTTCGCGCGCGAGGCGCTCCGTTTCGTCCCGCAGCGCCGCGCGCGCCGTATCGACGGCGCCGGCCACACCCGCGCGCGCCTGCGCGACTTCGCGCTCGGCGCTGCCGCGCGCCTCGGCGCCGATGCGCGTCTGCTCGCTGCGCGCCGTCTCGAGCGTTTGGCGGCGCACGTTCTCGGCTTCGCGCCGCGCGACGCCGACCGCAGCCTCGTAGCGCCCTAATACTTCGGTCGCCTGCTTCGACAGCGCATTCGCGCGACCGCGCGCGCCCTCGATCTTTTCGCCGCGCTGTTCGAGCGTACGAAGCAGCGGCCGGAAGATCAGCGCGTTCAGCGGGAACATGATCATCACGAACAGGATCACGAGCTGCAGCCAGGTACTGCGCAGCGGGTTCGCGACGAGCGCGCCGCCGTACGTGGAGTAGAGCGCGTCTTCGATCAAGTCGGGGAAGATGCTCAGGCCGCCGGCCGCGAGGGCGGGTGTTGCAACGAGCGCGATCCCGAAGGCCGCGAGCGCGAGAGTCCTGCGCGAGGTCATGAGTGGCTGCTTGCTCCGCTGGCCGTTCGAGGTGGCCGCGGATCACGACGCCCGGCGAGGCCTGCCCCAAAAGGATCGATCTGTGCTTCTTCGGACCAAGTCCGGCCGCCCGCGGTGTGCGTGGCTTCGCAGCGATCGCTCACAGGAGCCAGGCTGAGGAGATCACGTCCCGAAAGCGAATCCGGTCCGAGGACCGGACCGGACCGGCGCGGAAAATCGCAGATCGGAGCCGAGTTTCAAGACGATTTTGGTGCCGTGGTGATCGCTTGGGCGCCCGTGAGACAGTGGCCGACCACGCGGCCACCTTCCGCAATCGCGAGCAGAGGCGAACGGACGCTGCCCTCGAGCTCGGCGCCGGGCAGCAACTCGACGCGCGTGTGCGCGACCACGTCGCCGACGAGTACGCCCCCGAGCACGAGCTCCGCGACTTCGACGCGAGCGTGGATGCGGCCCTGCGCGCCGACGATCAGGGCGCCGGCATCGGCGAAGACGCTGCCCTCGAGGCGGCCCTCGACGCGGAGCGTGCCCTCGAAGCTGAGGACGCCGCTGAAGGAGGTGCCGGGGCCGAGGCGCGGCCCTTCCTCGCCTGCGCGGCTCATAGCCGGCGCCCGTCCAGGATCAACGCAGCGAGGCGCGAGAGCTCCTCGGGACTCGAAAATTCGATCTCGAGCCGTCCGCGCCGACCCTCGGCGTGCAGCCGGACGCGCGTCATGAGATGCGCTTCGAACTGATCCGTGAGCGCGCGTAGGTTGGGGTCGACAGTGCTGCTTGCCTTCGCGCGCGCGGGGGGAGTGCGCTCGCTGCGCGGCCCTGCGAGCTCGCGCGCCAGCTCCTCGGTTGCGCGAACCGAGAGCTGCTCCGCGAGAATGCGGTCGCGCAGCCAATGCCGGCGCTCCAAATTCGCGAGCTGAAGCAGCGCTTTCGCATGGCCCATGCTGAGACGCCCGGCTTCGACGTCTTCCTGCGCCTCCTTCGAGAGATCCAGCAGGCGCAGGTGGTTCGCGACCGTCGAGCGCTCGAGCCCGACCTGTTCGCCAATTTGCTCCTGGGTGCGGCCGGTTTCGGCCAGTGCGCGAAACGCGAGCGCGAGCTCGATCGGGTTCAGGTCGCGGCGCTGAATGTTCTCGACGAGCGCGACTTCGAGCAGTGCTTGCGGCGTGATGTTCTGAATCGTCGCCGGGATCGTCGTGCGGCCGGCGCGTTGCGACGCGCGCCAGCGCCGCTCGCCGACGACCAGCTCGTAGCGGCGGGCCGCGCCGGGTGGGGCTTCGCGAACGAGCACGGGTTGAAGCACGCCGTGACGGCGAATCGAGTCGGCGAGGGAATCGAGATCGGCTTCCGCGAACACGCGGCGCGGCTGCTGGGGGTTCGGCGCGATCGCGTCGATCGGCAGTTCGGTCGCCGCGGCGAGCGTGCGGCCCCGCGCCCGCGGTGCGCGCGGCAGCAAATCGGCGAGGCCACGACCCAGCGCACCTTTGCGAATCACCAAGCCCGAAAGAC
>JANNKN010000187.1:0-10051 GCA_031396315.1 Deltaproteobacteria bacterium | reverse complement strand
AGGCTGCGGCGATAGACCGCGGTCGAACTCGTGAAGACGTAATGCTTCACGCGCCCGCGAAACAGCTCGATGAGCGGCGCGACGTCGCTCGGCGCATACGAGGTGTTGTCGAACACCGTGTCGAAGGCGTCGCGCCGCGGGCCGAGCACGGCTTCGAGCACGCCCGACTGTTGGCGATCGCCGTGCAGGCGCTTCACGCCGACCGGCAGCGCGACTTCGTGGCTGTTCATGACGGTCACTTGGTGCCCGCGCTGCGCGAGCTCGAGCACGAGATGGAGGCCGATGTAGCGGTTGCCGCCGAGCACGAGCACGCGCATCACGAGATTCTCCGACTAGAGGAGCTGGTAGATCCGGTACTGGATCTTGAAGCCCGGCAGCATCTGCCCATAACCGACCGCGACGACCTGGTTGAGCCACAGATATTTCTCGTGGCCGGTCTCGAAGCTGGGCGTCGTGCGCAAGTAGTAATCGGAGCCGTCGCTGTCGCCATGCGTCAGCGCGCGCGCGATCGCTGCCTGCGGGCCGTGCATCAGCCCCGTGTATTGCACGAGGATGTACGCGTCATCGTGCGTGCGAAGCGTCATGCGCACATCGAGGCGGCCGACGCCGTCGTGGCGCGTGAGGCCCCACTCGCCGCCCGGCGGCGCCGCGATCGCGCCGCGCATGCGCGGGCCCTCGAAGGTTCCACCGAGCACCGGAATGACGGCGCGATTCCCGAAGGGTCCCGCGCCCACGGGTTGTGGGGCTCCGAGGTCGCAGCGAATCTCGTAGAGCAGTTCGGCATCGAGCTTCGTCGGCATCGCATCCTCCTCGTGCCCGGTGTTTGGTAGCGCGAATTGCATGCGCCTCCTCGCTTGTTAACGCGAGATCGGTAAGGTCCGCGAAATGCCGCGCAGTACGAAGATCGTCGCAACGCTCGGACCCGCATCGAGTGACCCGAAAACGCTGGAGCGCATGATCGCGGCGGGCGTCGACGTGATTCGCTTCAACTTCTCGCACGGCGGCGACGAGGCCGACCGACTGGCGCGCACGAAAACCGCGCGCGAGGCGGCGCGACGGGTCGGGCGCGAGATCGGCATCCTGATCGATCTGCAAGGCCCGAAAATTCGCGTCGGGCGCTTTGCGGGTGGCAAGGCGCAGCTCGTGGCGGGCGCCCGCTTCATCCTCGATCCGGGCTGCACGCTCGGGAACGACGAACGCAGCGGCCTCGATTTTCACGACCTGCCGCGCGACGTGAAGGCCGGCGATGTGCTGCTGCTCAACGACGGCATGATCGTGGTCGATGTCGAACGCGTGCTCGGACAAGAGATTCACACCGTCGTGCGCACCGGCGGCGAGCTCTCCGACAAAAAGGGCATCAACAAACAGGGCGGTGGGCTCTCGGCCAAGGCGCTCACCGAGAAGGACGCGCGCGACATCGAGATCGCGATGAAGTGCGGCGCGGATTTCATCGCCGTTTCGTTCGTGAGGAGCCGTGCCGACGTCGACCTCGCGCGACGGCTCGCGACGCGAGCGGCCACCCCCAACGGCGCCGAGCCGCTGATCATCGCGAAGATCGAGCGCGCCGAGGCGATCCCGGCGCTCGATCAAATCGTGGCGGCGGCCGACGGCATCATGGTCGCGCGCGGCGATCTCGCGGTGGAGGTCGGCAACGCGCGCGTGCCGGCACTACAGAAGCGAATGATTACGGCGGCGCGCAGAGCCCAGAAGCTCGCGATCACGGCGACGCAGATGATGGAATCGATGATCACGAATGCGATGCCGACGCGCGCCGAAGTCAGCGACGTCGCGAACGCGGTGCTCGACGGTACCGACGCTGTGATGCTCTCGGCCGAGACCGCGGTCGGGCGTTACCCGGTCGAGACGATCGAGGCGACCGCTGCGATCGTCGCCGAAGCCGATCGCTCGGAGCAGGTCGAGCTCGATCTGCAGTTCCTCAACCAGACTTTCTCGCGCGTGAACCAGTCGATTGCGTACGGCGCGCTGTTCACCGCATATCACTTGCGCTGCGCAGCCATCTGCACGCTCACCGAATCCGGGCAGACGACGCTGTGGATGAGCCGCCACGACGTCGACATCCCGATTTACGCGCTCACGCCGAGCGAGCTGACGCAGCGCCGCCTCTCGCTCTATCGCAACGTGCACCCCGTCTTCATGGGCCGCACCAACGACCGCGAGGGCGCCTTGCGTGCCGCAGAGCGCATCCTGCTCGAGCAGGGTGCGGTGAAGCGCGGCGATCTGATCGTGCTGACGGTCGGGGAGCCGATGGGCCAACCCGGCGGCACGAACACGCTGAAGATCGTGCGCGTCGGCGAGCAGGCGAGCGCGCACTGAGCGAGCGCCGAGTCGCGGCCGCGCCCCGTGCGCGCGGCCGCGGGCGGGGGGGCGCTGTGCTCAGCTCGGGCGGTTGCCCGCACCGCGTGACGCGCGCGCGGCGTGGAGGCGCGCGACGGCATCGCTACCGAGCGAGGCGACGGCGCGGTCGAGCGCCTCACGGCGACATGCGTTCCACGCGACCTGCTGCCCTGCAGCGCGGCCTTCCGCGGGCGCACACACTTGTCGCGCGGCCGCACGGATGCGGACGTAAAGCGCGCGTGCGCCCTCGGGCTGCGTGATCTCGAGATCGCCGTACGCGACGGCGACTTCCTTCGGCGAGCCTTGCTCCGCGAAGGCCGGAGCCGCGGCGGCCGCGAGCGCGAGCGAAACCCAGAGAGCGAGCGAGTTGCCGAATCTCATCGAGGGCTCCTGAAAGGGGCGCGCCTCGGAGGTACGGACTCAGCTCACAAACGGTTCCCCGCGGCGACCGCCGCGCGAGCCCGAGCCGCGGCGCACGGCGCGCCGCGAGCTCTGGCTGCGAACTACTTCGCTGCGACCGTCGCCGCCGAGCGGCCCGACGTCGCCAGGTGCAGGCTCTTCAGCGCATCGCTGTTCGCCGACATGACCGCGCCGTCGATCGCCGTGCTCATGCACTCCTTGTGCGCAACCTGCGTCGCGGCCGAGCGGCTCTCGACGCCCTTGCAGGCTTTGCGCGCCGCGCCTTGGATGCGGCCGTAGAGCGACTGGACGCCGGCGTCGCTGTCGAGGTTGAGGTCGCCGACCTGAACCGAGACCGACTTCGCCTCGCTCGAGCTGGCGAGCATCGGCGCCGCGAAAGCAGTGGTGGCGAGGGCGAGCGAAAGCGTGAGGGCGAGCTTGTTCATTGGGGGGTCCTTTGGGTGGGGCGCCAAGGATCCGCATCCGCGGAAACGGCGCTCTGTGGATGGCCCCACGTTTCGGCAAAGCGCGCTTGATCTGAAGCGAAAATCACACATCTAAAACGTCGGAGGACTCACTTCGGCGCAAAGCGGACGCAAGCGGGGTCACAAAGTGCGCTCGCGGGAAGGAACCTTGGACGAGCGCGTGAGCGCGGTCAGTCCTGCGCGGACTGGCTACTTGCTGCCGGCTTCGCGGCGAATCCAGCCGCGTTCCTGCATGCAGTTCTCGCGGATACGCTTGCCGAACGGACGGAAGAGCGTGGGGCGCACATCGGGATAGAGCCGGAACTCGATGCCGATGCCGCCGCGCATGTAACCGTTGGCGTAGTCCGCGATCAAGCTCGCGTCTTCCGCACAGTCGTGGAAATCGCCGTACCACTCCTGGCGGCTCTTGCCGGCGTTCGCCCAATGCGAACAGCCGACGAGCGACAGCAGCGCAACGAGGATGAGCGCGCGGTTCATCAGCCTCCCCTGGCGGTCGAGCGGGGCGGAGAGTCGCCCCCGCATCGGCAGGACGCCACCGGAATCAGCAGCACTTCGAGTCAATGCCCGGTTGTCGGCGGGCCCGCGCCGACGCGCGCCGTCTGTTCGTCGGGGGCCGCACAGAGCCGCTCGATCCCAAACTCGGCTGGATCCTCGAGCTGTCCGTCCCGCACCATCTGATCGAGGATTTTCTCGGTGTAGGTATGCGTGTCGCGTGCCGCGTAGGCCGCGCGGCGCGCCTGCACCACCGGGTCGTCGAGCTCCGCGCAGTGACGCTCGATCTCGGGCTTCACGTGCACCCAGCGTCCCTTCATCACCACGTTCGGGAAGTACGACTCGTCCCACTCCGGTGACACGTACGGTCGCAAGTCGAAGGGCCCGCGCATTCGCCAGCCGGCGGCGCTGCGTTCGAGCAGCGGGGCATCGCCGTCGCAGAGCGCGATGTACCAATCGAGTCCCTGATAATTTGCCTCGAGATCCGCCGGTGAGATCACGCCCGAGATCACACCGCCGAGCACGGTCGTCTCGATCGCGATACCGCGCCGCACTGCGAACTCGACCGCCTCGTCGTGCGACAGGCCGCGCTCGCGCGCGCTCTCGTACCACTCGAGGTAGTAATGACCCTCGGAGAAGAAGTGCGAGATCTTGTCCGTGCCGAGGCGAACACCGGCGATCTCGATCGTCGGACTCGGCGGCACCGAGCGACTGAGGTCGTACCAGGCGATCTGCCCGTAAATCCAATTCTTGCGGTAGTTGAACTCTTCACTCTGGTCGGCGGGAATGCGGCTCAGTACGGCCGTGCGCTGCGCCCACAGTTCGATCTTCTGGAAGATGAAGAGTGCGTAGCGACTGTGAATCGCTTCGAGCACATCGCGGCACGACGCATCCTGCCCACCCTTGTGCGCATTGATCTCGAGCAGCGCTTCGTCCACCTCGAAGTTGATTTTCGCGTTGAGCGCTTCGCTCGAATCCGCGAGCGGGCGCCGCCAGGCGTAGTACTGGTCCGTTTCGAGCGCGCCGGCGGGGGCTGCGAGCGCGAGGCACGCCAGCGCGCACGCGCTCGCCTGCCTCGTCGCCTGGTTCAGAAGCCCCATCCTATCCCCCCGGAGATCAGCCACGGCTCGTCGAGGCCCTGTTGCCCGATCCGACGATAGATGCCCAGCGTGAGATTCAGGCTCACGACGGTGAATTCGCCCTCGACGCCCGCGAGCCACTCGCGGTCATGCCGGTACGGGGTCTTGCCCCAAGTGCGCATCACCGAGCCGCGCACTGCGTAGCCCATATAGCGGCGCGAGAGGAAGTACCGGTTGTCGCCGAGCTCGCCAATCAGGTAGGCGGGACCGAGGTTGAACACGGCACCGCCCGCGCCGGCCTCGACGCTCGCCAGCCAGCCGTCGACCTCGCACTGAATTTTGCAGTCGTAGGCCTTCGAGCGCTCCCCAATCAGCATGCCGAGGCCCACCGACGCGAGCTGCGGATAGGAGACCCGCGCACGGGCCACCCCGAACAGCTGGTGTTCGCGCTCCGTCTCGCGGCGCAGCTCCTCGTCGATGGCGCTGAGCCTCTCCCGGCCGCTCTCGGGAGCTGCCGGTGGCTCGCCGGCGAGCTGCGCACTCGCGCCCGCAGCGAGGAGCCAGAGCAGCACGGCTGCCGTCAGCGTTCTCGGAGCAAAGCTGTCCCGCGGCGCGATCGGCAACTCGTCCCCCCCAGCCCGTTCGTCGCGGAGCGTTTATCGCAGCGCATCGCCCGGCGGGCAAGCGGATCAAGGGGCTCGTCCGAGTCGCCGATGTGCGCCGGAATGGAGCGACGCCGCAGCGCACGCGTCCGGCACCGGTTGCCGGCGGAGATCGTGCACGGCGGCACGCGTCACTCCGGCTTCCTGTTCGACGTCTCGCCGCACGGCGCCTTCATTCAGATGGCGAGCCCGGTCGATGCCGGCGAGGAGGTCGAGCTTTGGTTCGCCGACGACCAGCTCGCGCCGCAAGTTGCGCGGGCGCGCGTCGTTCGCCGTCGCGCACTTCCTGCGATGGCTCGGAGCTCCCAGCGTTCGGGCGTCGGGATCGAGTGGATCCACGCGCCGCAGTTCGCGCGTGAGCTCGACGACACGGGAATCGAGGTCGAGATCGACACCGAGGCCGTTGAATGCGAGGCACCCGCCTCCGCGGAATGCGATGCGCTTGCGCAAAACCTGCAGGCGCCTCCGCCCGAGCCAGCCGTGCCCTCGGCTGCGTCCGAAGCCGCTGGCGACATCGTCGCGCTCGACCTGCCGCCGCTCCTCGAGCGAACCACGGAGCTTGGGCCGACGGCCGTTCGCGCCGACGTGGTCGTGATCGACGAGGGCGAGCTCGGTGCTTTCGTCGAGCTCGCGGAGTCGCTCGGTGCGCGCACGCTGCGCATGCGCTGGGGCGCGCAGGCGGATCCCGTGGTGTGGGAGGCGCCGCCGCAGCTCGTGATCGTCTCGGCGCGCATCGCGATGGTCGTGCCGCTCAGCGACGCCGTGCTCGCCGTGCGCGCACGCGGCATCGCGGTGTGCGACTCGGAAGCGCAGACACTGCGCGCACGCCTGCGTCGCCAGGGCTATGAGCTGGTCGTGCAGCGCTCGACGCACCCCGCGACGTTGCGCTTGTTACTCGCGTCGCTGTTGTTCCAGCGCCGCGAGCGCCGCAGGGAACGCCGACGCGCGTTCGGCGCGCGAGTCGGCTTCTGGCGCGGCTTCCGCCGCCAGCACGCCACGCTGCTCGAGCTCTCGCCGTCGGGGGGCAGCCTGTTGCTCACGAGCGAGTTGCCGCGCGGCACGAAGCTCACCGTGCGCGTGCCGCGCAAGCACGCCGGATTGCGAACGCTCGCGCTGCCCGGCACCGTCGCGCGCACGGCGCCGGCGGATGGCGGCGTACTCGTGGGTGTGCGCTTCGAGGCGCTCACGGCGCGCAAGCGCGCGCGTCTCGAGGGCCTCATTCGTGAGCTCGATGCCACGGGCCCCGTGCCCCACGAAGCGGCCAGCACCGCTCCCGCCGCATGGAGCGCGACGCGGGAACGCGGTGAGCGGCGCGGCGGCGCACGGGTGCGCATCGCTCAGCAAGCGCTCGCCCTCGACGCGCAGACTGGCGTCGCGCGCGATGTCTTGTTCGGCACCGATCTCTCGCTCGGGGGCATGCGCGTCGAGCCGCACCCGCGGCTCGTGCGCGGCACCGAAGTTCAGCTCGCACTGCAGCCGCCCGGCGGCGCGCCGCCTGTCAAGCTGAGCGCCGAAGTTGCGCGCGACGATGGCGAGCGCGGCCTCGTGCTGCGCTTTATCGCGCCATCGCCCGCGGTTCTGCTCGCACTCGAGCGCATGCTCGACGCCGCCTCCGAGATCGAGCGCACGCGCCGCAATCGCGCCTCGCAGGAAGAGCGCGTCGTGCTCGGCACCCTCGTCGAGGCCGAGCAGCCGATTCGGTGAGCCGTGCTGCGTAAGTCGCCACTCCCGGCGGCGGGCGAACCCGGGACGCGCACTAATCCGATTCGCAAGCGCGACGCGCGCGCAGCGAGCCGCAGGCGAGCGAAGCCCAACGCGATAGCCTGCGCACTCCATGACGAACCGCGACGACTGGCAGCCGATCCTCGATGAGCTGGAGCGACGGCGCGCGATCTCGCGCGCCATGGGCGGGCCCGAACGCGTCGCGCGCCTGATGACTGCGCGCGGGAAGCTCGATGCGCGCAGCCGCATCGCGGCGCTGTTCGATCCCGGCACGTTCGTCGAGTTTGGTGGGCTGGTGGGCGGAACCGAGGCGCCGGGCGACGCGCTCGTCGCGGGCTTCGGCAAGGTCGACGGCCGCACCGTCGTCGCCGCGGCCGAGGATTTCACGGTGCTCGGCGGCTCGATCGGCCACGGCTCCGCAGCGAAGCGCTATCGCGCCGTCGACCTCGCACACCAGGAGCGCGTGCCGCTCGTGTTCATGCTCGACGGCGCGGGCCACCGCCTGACCGAGGCAGGGGGCTATGGCCGCGCGCCGAACGATCTGCTCGCGCTCGCCGACTTATCAGGGAACGTGCCGATGGTGTGCCTCGTGTTGGGGGCGTCGGCCGGTCATGGCGCGCTCACCTCGCCGCTCAGCGACTTCACGATCATGAGCGAAGCGGGCGCGATGTTCACCGGCGGCCCGCCGCTCGTGAAGGGCGCGCTCGGCGAGGACGTGACGAAGGAAGAGCTCGGCGGCCCGAAAGTGTGCGCCGAGATCGCCGGCACCGTGCACAACGTCGCGAAGAACGACACAGAGGCGATCGCGCTCGCGCGGCGTTACCTCGCGTACCTGCCGTCGAATCGTCACGGCGCCGCGCCGCACCGCGAGGGCCCCGACGCCGGGCCGCGCCTGCTCGACGATCTGCTCGACGTGATCCCGCCCAGCGACCGCAAGCCGTACAAGATGCACAGGGTGCTCGAGCGCATGGTCGACCGCGGCAGCCTGTTCGAGGTGCAGCCCGCCTACGGCTCGGCTTTGATCACGGCGTTCGCGTTCGTCGGCGGACAGTCGTGCGCGATCGTCGCGAACAATCCGTGGGTGCGGTCGGGCTCGGTGGACAGCGCCGCCGCGATCAAGGCGATGGACTTCCTCGAGACCGCGGGCCGCTTCAACCTGCCGGTGGTCTTCCTCGCCGACAATCCCGGCGTGATGGCGGGAACGAAGGCCGAGCGCGAGGGCATCCTCAAGTGGGCCGGCAAGATGTTCCGCGCCGAGCGCCGCCTGCGCGTGCCGAAGATCCACGTCACGTTCCGCAAAGCGTTCGGCTTCGGCTCGACCACGATGGCGCACAACCCGTTCGACCATCAGACGCTGCAGCTCTCGTTCCCGAATCTCACGATGAGCTCGATGCCCGCGGCCGCCGGCGGCCAGAGCGCGAAGCTCGACGTTGAGACCCAGGCACGCGTCGAGGCCGAACAGAAGGCCGGCGCGTGGCGCATGGCGAGCTCGCTCGGTACCGACGACGTGATCGACCCGCGTGAGCTGCGTAACAAGCTGCTCCAGGCGCTGGAGCTGGCGCGCGAGCGGATTCGGAACCCGCGCGTGGGGCGGGAGTGAAATGGGCATGGGCATGACCTACGTGTCGCCGCGCGCGATGGCGAAGCGTCGCTTCGTCGGTCACGGGGCGGTTTGGCTTGCCGTCTTCATTCCGTTCTTCAGCATCCTGTGGTGGCTAGGAAACCACGCGCTGCCGTATTGGGCGATCCTCGCGATGAGCTTTGGCGTCGCCGCAGTCGTGGGTGGCGGCGCGGCATTACTTGGCTGGGTGTTCGATCAGGCGCCGCTGCCAACCGGCGACGGTGAGAAGGAGCATCGATCATGAAATATCGACTCATGGGCAACAGCGGTCTTCGCGTCTCTGAGCTCGCGCTCGGCGCGATGACATTCGGAACGCAGGGCTGGGGTGCGGACAAAGCCGAGAGCCGGAGCGTTTACGACCGCTTCCGCGAGGCCGGCGGAAATTTCATCGACACCGCGAACATCTACAGCGGCGGCACGAGCGAGACCTTCCTCGGCGAGTTCCTCGCGAACGATCGCGAGCGGATCGTGCTCGCCACCAAGTACACAGGCTCGACGCGTTCGCGCGACGTCAACGCTGCGGGCAACAACCGCAAGAACATGATGGATTCGGTGCACGCGAGCCTGAAGCGCCTGCGCACCGACTACATCGATCTCTACTGGGTGCACGCGCGAGATTTCCTGACGCCGATCGAAGAGGTGATGCGCGGCCTCGATGACCTCGTACGCCAGGGCAAGGTGCTCTACGTCGGCGTGAGCGACACGCCGGCGTGGGAGGTGTCGCGCGCCAACACGCTCGCCGAGCTGCGCGGCTGGAGCGCGTTCGTCGGGCTGCAGATCCGCTACTCGCTGCTCGACCGCGCCGTCGAGCGCGAGCTGCTGCCGATGGCGAAGGCGCTCGACCTGACCGTCACGCCGTGGGACACGCTCGGCTCGGGCGTGCTCGCGGGCAAGTACAACAACAACCCGGCGGAAGCGGGCCGTGCGAAGCTGCGCGGCTTCGTGAGCGAGCGCGCGCTCGGCATCGCGGGCGAAGTCATCAAGGTCGCGCAAGAGCTGGGCCGCACGCCGGCGCAGGTCGCGCTGGCCTGGGTGCGCCAAGGGCAGGGCGTGATCGTGCCGCTGGTCGGCGCGCGCACGCTCGCGCAGCTCGACGACAACCTCGGCTGCCTCGAGTTCTCCCTGACACCCGAGGTGAAGCAGCGGCTCGACGACGCGAGCAAGATCGAGCTGGGTTTCCCGCACGAGTTCTTGCAGCAGTTCCGCGCGAGCAGCGTGGTGAACCATCGGGAGTGA
>JANNKN010000135.1:0-3574 GCA_031396315.1 Deltaproteobacteria bacterium | reverse complement strand
CGGCTGGAATCGTGCCGCCTGCAGGTGCTGGAATCGGCTCTGCTCGGCTTCCGCCGCCTGGGCGACGTCGCGGGGGCGGTCGACGTAGTCGCGCAGCCAGTCGAATGCGCGGCTCATCAAGAAGAAGTAGTTCGTCTCGCGCCGGCGCTCCGGCACACGCTCGTGATCGGGGCATTTGCCGTCTACGAGGTCGCGCTCGGTGAGGTAGCGCTCGCAGCCGATGCAGTAGTCGCCCTCGTAGCTGCGCAGCTCGATCCACTTGTCGCGGGTGTTGTTCTCCCACAGGCGCGCGAGCACGGCCTGCACGTTGCGCACGTGCTCAGGGCTGGTGGTGCGCACGAAGCGGCTCGCGGCGATGCCGAGCTCGGGCCACGTGCTCTGGAAGATCGCGGCGATGCGGTCGACGAGCTGGCGCGGCGTCTCGCCGTTCTTCGCGGCCACCTCGACCATCTTCTCGCCGTGCTCATCGGTGCCCGAGACCGAGAACGCCTCGCGGCCGTGCAGGCGATGCCAGCGCACCAGCGTGTCGGCGAGGACCGTCGTGTAGGTATGTCCGATGTGCGGCTCGCCGTTGGCATAATAGATCGGAGTCGTGACGAAGTACGAGCCGCTCACGCGAGGGCCTCCCGAAGCGAGAGCAGGGCGCGTTCGGCCACCATCTGCGGGTTGGCGTTGCGCTGCGCCAGCGATTTGCGGCACGCGGAGAGCGTCGCGAACGCCCCGAGCGCGCTGCCCGGATCGCGCCCATCGTCGGCAGCGCGCCCGATCTGCTCGTGCAGCCACGCCGAGCCCACCGCGAGCAGCTCGTTCAGGCGCGTCGCCGCGAGCGCGCGCGGGCCGCGGAACTCCTCGGCCCAGTCGAGCAGCTCGGGCAGCGGGATGCGCGCTGCGTTTGCGATGCGCTCGGCGAGTGCGCGCACTTCCTCGCTCGCGTCGGCGCTGGTCGGGCTGGCTGCGCGCTCGAGCGGAAAATCGATGCGCAGGCAGCGCGAGCGCACCGTGGCGAGCAGCCCAGCCGGGTTCGCGCACACCAGCACGAAGGTCGTTCTCGGCGGCGGCTCTTCGATCGTGCGCAGCAGCGCGCTCTGCGCTTCCTGGTTGAGCCATTCGGCGTCCGCGATCACCGCAGCGCGGCGGCCGCCCTCGATGCCCTTCAGCCGGAAAACGTCCTGGAGCGCGCGCACCTGCTTGATGGTGACGCGCGTCTTCTCGTCGCCGCGTTCCACCCACAACAAGTCCGGGTGTTCGCCGACGTGCCGGTAGAGCGGCCCGCTCTTGCCATCGCCGTCGAGCGGAACTGGCCCGCCCGCGCGCGAGCGCCGGCAAGCGGGGCACGCTTCGCAGGGCAGCTCGCCGCTGGCGTCGCCGCTGCAGGCGAGCGCACGCACGAACCAATGCGCCGCACGCCGAGGCGGCTCACCCGGCCCTGCAAACAGGTAGGCCCCGTGCACGCGCCCCGCGCGCACGCTGGCCGTCAGTCGCTCGCGAGAAGGGTCCGGCATGGGTGGCTCGGCAGTCTACGAGCGTCGCATGCGAAAGCCACGCTGCTCGCTCGCAGATTCGCTCGCGCTGCAGCTCAAGTCCTCCCTCGCGGAAGCCGATTCGGCGCACATCCTTGGGAGGGGAGAGCATGGCCTTTGGCCGCAAGTCGAGTGAGTCGCAGCCGTCCACCAGCAGCGGTGCCGACCTCGGCGCGCTGACGGCGTTCATCGATCAGGGCTCGTCATTCGAGGGCAAACTCTCGTTCAAGGACACGGTCCGCATCGATGGCCACTTCGCGGGCGAGATTTCGAGCGAGAACACGCTCGTGGTCGGTGAGACGGGCGTGATCGAAGCCAACGTGCGCTCCCAGATCGTGATCATCAGCGGCACGGTGGCGGGCGACATCGTTGCGGACAAGAAGGTCGTGATGCACAAGACCGGGCGCGTCGACGGCAATGTGCACACGCCGAGCCTCGTGATGGAAGACGGCGCGGTGATCAACGGCCAGCTGAAGATGTCCGACAAGAAGCCGACGCGGGCGCCTGTGCCGACGACGTCGCCGACGGCGATGGTGGCGCCGAAGCCGGGGTTCTGACGCGCGGCGCCGCTCAGCGCTCGAAGCGCCAGCTCCGGGCGGCGAGCGCGACCGAGACGTGATCGAAGCGCGCGTTCACTGCGAGGCCAACGATCGCCGCGCGGCGCTCCGGGCGAAACAGCGACGGCGCGGGCGAGAGCGTGCCGATAGCGGCTTCGCCTGCGCGCAGTGCGAGGTACGACTCCGCGTCACAGCGCGGGCAGGCCGCACGCACGCACTCCGCGGGCGCGAGCTTCGCCTCGGCGCGGTCGAGCCAGCTCCCGAGGTCGCTCGATCCGCCGCACCGGGAGCACGGCAGTCCCTCGCTCACGCGGGCGGTCGCAGCGCGTACACCACGTCGCCCGGGCGCGCGCGTTCGGGCAGCGCGAGCGTCACTTCGCCGCCCTCCGCGCGCGCGACGGCGCTGTCGCCGACGCGAAGCCCTGCGATCGACGCGACGAAATCGCTGGTCGCGCCGCGCACATAGATGCGATCGCCCGCGGCGAGCGGCGCCTCGAGCGCGACGAGCGCGACGCGGGCACGGGCGAAGAAGTGCCGCACCACGCCGGCGCGGAGCGGCTCGCTCGCGAGCACGCTAAGCGCGGCCGGCGGCGTAGGCGCGAGCTGCGGCGGCACCCGCAGCACACGAGGCTGACGGCTCGCGGATCGCTTCGCAGCCGCGGGCTTCGCAGCCGCGCGCGCGCTCGAGGCGCGCTTCGCCTTTACGCGCAGCCGCGCTGCCGGAGCACTTCGCTTCTTCCGCTTCGCTCTGGGCTTCGCAGCGCGCGTCGCACCGCGCCCGCGCGACTTCTTCTTGCGCGCTGCCATCGCTTCCCCCAGCCGCGCAGTCTACCCGCGTCGCGCCGTGCGATCGCGTGGGATCACGCGGTCGGGCGCGCCAGCGTCGCGACCGACACGAGTGCGGCGAGCTCGGGCACCTCGCGTTTCACCGCGGGCTCGAGCGCGAGCCGCAGCGTCGCGGATTGCGCAGGGCACGTGGCGCACGCGCCCTGGAACTCGACGCGCGCCGTGCCCTCCTCCGAGACGTCGAGCAGCTCGATGTTGCCGCCGTCTGCGATCAACGCCGGGCGAAGGCGATCGAGGGCCAGCTCGACTTTGCTGCGCAGCGCGCGAGTCAGCTCGGAAGACATGTCCGCCCTTCGGTCCGAGGCGGCGCGCGCTTGAGCGACGGGGTGTGCTCGTACGCTCCGGGGTCAGACCCGGGCTGCGTACGAGCGCCGCGGGAAGCGCTCGCAGCCGACTCCAGGGCTGGGTAGGTTCCGCGCCCATGCAGGTCACGGTTCGCTTGTTCGGGTCGCTGCGCGAGGCGACGGGCGCGAAGGAGCTCGCGGTGCGGCTGCCGGACGGCGCGCGTCTCGGCGAGCTGGCCGCGCTGCTCGCGGAGGAGCACCCGGCGTTCGCGAGCATGGAGCCGAAGCTCCGCGCGGCGGTGAACCAGGAGGTCGCCGAGCGCGATCGGGCGCTCGCGGAAGGGGACGAGGTCGCCTTCCTGCCGCC
>JANNKN010000519.1:0-4006 GCA_031396315.1 Deltaproteobacteria bacterium | reverse complement strand
GCGATCGAGCGCATCGGCGGCGAGAACGGCTGGTACGCCTACGACTCATTATGGCGCATCCGCGGTGCACTCGACTTGGCCGTCGGCGGCGTGGGCTTGCGTCGAGGCCGGCGGCATCCCGATCGGCTCCGACTCGGCGACGTCGTCGATTGCTGGCGCGTCGAGCGATTCGAGCGCGGCAAGCGGCTCCGGCTCTCGGCCGAGATGAAACTCCCGGGCCGAGCGTGGCTCGACTATGAGGTGGAGGCGGTTCCGGGCGGCACCTGCCTCCAACAGATCGCAAGCTTCGATCCGCACGGCATCGCGGGCCTCGCGTATTGGTTCGCGATGTATCCGGCGCACGCGTTCGTGTTTCGCGACATGGCCGCGGGCATCGCCGCGCATGCGCTGCGCGACCCGTCCTGAGAAGTGGTGAAGCGGGGCGCGCGGCACGGAGCACACGCCGCTCAGGCTTCGCCGAGCGCTGCCTCCGTGAGCGCGCGCAGCGGAACCCGCGCGCGCAGTCGTGCGCACAGCAGGAACGTCCCCGCGAACTTGCGCTGAAGAAAGAGCGTCTCGGGTGGCGGAGGCCGGCGATGCCCCGTGTCGAAGGCGAGCGCGAGCGCCGCGTCGCGAAGCCGCTCTGCGAGATCGGAGCTGCCGAAGTCGTAGCTGCCGCGAGCCGCGAACGGTTCGCAGCTCGCGGCGAGCAGGTCGACGACGGGTTCGAGCCGATCGGCGCCATCGGCCTCGAGCACGAAGCCGACCTCGGTCGCGAAGCGACGCAGCCCCGCGCGGTCGGCCTGCATCGCCGATCTCAAGAGCAGCGCATAGCTCTTGGCGAGCCGCGCCGAGACCGGCTGCGCCGCGCCGAGGTCTACTAGCCCGATCCGCTGCGGCCCCGACTGCCACAAATAGTTCGCGAAGTTGGGGTCGCTCTGCACGAATCGCAACGCGAAGATTTCGCGCAGTAACAAGCGATAGAGCGTCGCGCCGACGGCATCGCGCGTCGCCTGTGCGTGGCCAGGGCCGCATAGCTCCTCGAGCGGTGCGCCTTCTAGGTATTCCATCGCGAGCACGCGCTTCGTAGTCAGCGCTGCGAAGGGCCGCGGGATCGCGAGCTGAGGATCGCCGCCGAGCAGCGCGACGTAGTGCGCCAGGTGTTTCGCTTCGAGCCGGTAATCGGCCTCGCGGCGAAGCTGGCGCTTTGCCTCCTGGCCGAGAGCGCCGAGGTCGACGTCGCGCGGCAGGAGGCGCGACCAGCGCAGGGCCGTCACGAGGCTATCGACATCGCTGTCGATGCTCTTCGCGACCCCCGGGAACTGGATCTTCACGGCCAGTGGCGTGCCGTCGCGGGCGACGGCGCGATGCACCTGGCCGATGGACGCCGCCGCGATCGGCTCGAGCTCGAACGAGGCGACCCGCGAGCGCCAGTCGCGCGACCACTCGCGCGCCAGCACGCGGCGCAGCTGCGCCTCGGGCATCGCGTGGCCGTCCGAGCGCAGCGTCGCGAGCGCCTCGGCGAACTCCGGCGGCAGGAAGTCGTCGCCCTCGAGCGACAGCAGCTGGCCGAGCTTCATCGCCGCGCCGCGCATGTTCGCGAGCCGCTCGGCGAGCCGACGTCCGTTCGCCGGCGAGAGCAGGGCGCTGAAGCGGGCGCCGTCGCTGACGCCCGCGATCCGCCGCGCCTGCTCGAGGGCGCCGCCGACGGCGAGCTCCCCCATCAGCAAGCCCACGCGCAAGGCGCGCTCGAGCGCGCTGCGCGGAACGCGCGAACGCTTGCGCTCGCCACGAGTCATTAGGGCGTGCCGCGCTTGCGGGGCTTGCGCTCGCCGCCCGTGAGCTTCTCGAGCGTGCGCCAGAGCGCCGCGCGCTCGCCGGCGCTCTCGCGCGTCCTGGGCAACCAATGCTCGCTACGCGGCGCGCGATCGAAGTAGAACCGGCCGGGCTCCAGCTTCTCGCGCGGGGCCGCGGCGAGCCACACGACGGTGTCCGCGCCTTGCGCGGGTGTGCGCAAGATCGCCTCCGCGACGCGACGGAAGTGCGGCAGCGAGCTCGCGACGGCGGGTGTGTCGGCCCAACCGGGATGCATCGAGACGACGCACACCGGCGTTCCGCGGAGCTCGCGCGCCCAGCGCTGGGCGAGCGCGACTTGCATGCGCTTGGTCTCGGCGTACGCGAGCACGCCGTCGTAGCGGCGTGTGCGCCACTGCGGATCCGCGAGGCTCAGCCGGCGTGTGTACATGCCGCCGGAGGAGACCCACACGACGCGCGCGTCTGGCGAGCGCAGCAGCGCCGGTCGCAGCCGCTGCGTGAGCAGGTGAGGACCCGCGACGTGGGTCGCGAACGTGAGCTCGAGGCCCTCGGCCGTCTCCTCGCGCGCGTCCGGCAGCACGCCGGCGTTGTGCACGAGCACGTCCAGCGGCGACTGCGCGAGTCTTGCACCCACCGCGCGCACGGCAGCCAGGTTCGAGACGTCGAGCACTTCGAGCGATACGCGGCGATTCGCAGTGCGCTCGCGGATCGCGTCGCGCGCCGCGCGCCCACGCTCCTGGTTGCGGCAGAGCAGCACGACCTCCGCGCCGCGATCCGCGAGCGCGAGCGCCGTCTCGAAGCCGATGCCGGAGTTCGCACCCGTCACGAGGCAGCGCCGGCCGCCGAGCTCGGTCGCGAGATCGTCGGGCGCGAAGCCGAGTGCATGCCGCGCGAAGCCGCTTCGATCGAACGAGAGCACGACGGTCGGGTCGAGCACGCGCGAGAGCGCGGCGGCGACGCGCCGCACGCGCGGGCTAGGCGCGCTCGCCTCGGGCAGCTCGGGCGCCGAAGGAGCGAGCGCAGCGATCACGTCGTCGAGGGGCGCGGGGTCGCCGGCCTCGCGCGAGACGTGCCGAAGCGTGAGCGCGCCGCCCGGCCGGATCACCAGCACGCCGCCGAGCTGGAAGGGATCGCCCTCGACGGCGCCTTGGCGGAAGCCGCTGCGGAGCGCGCGCAGCGCGTTCGCGCCGAGGCGCGGGGAGAGCAGCTCGCTGCGCCCGCGCCGCAGCTCGGCCGCGCGATACGAGCGCAGCTCGGGATCGACGAGCAGGCGAACGTCATCGCCGAGGCCGAGCTCCGCACGCAAGGCGCGCGCGAACTCCGCGCTGCCGCTGCCGATGATCGTCAGCTCCGCGCCTGCGGCGCGGATCTCCGGAAGTCGGTCGCGCAACTGCGCGACTTGCTCGCGGCAGAACAGTCAACCGAAGTGGCGCACCCAGGCGATCACAGCGGGCTGCTCGCGCCAGAGCGCGGCGAGCGACAGCGGAGCTCCCTCCTCGCTGTCGAGCGTGATCGATGCGAGCCGTGTCGACGCCTTCACGCGAGCTCCGGAGACGTGCTCAGCGCTCCGAGCAGCGAGCCACGGCGCGCGCCGGAGTTCTCGAGCACGAGCTGCGCGGCCGTATTCGAGCGCTCGCGAAACGCGCCCTCGCAGTAGGCGAGGTAGAAGTCCCAGGTGCGCTGGAACGCCTCGGGGTAGCCGAGTGCGCCGACGCGCTCGCGCTGCGCACGGAAGCGCTCGCGCCAGCGGCGCAGCGTCTCGGCGTAGTGCGGCGTGATGTCCTCGAAGTGCGTGAGTCGGAGGTCCGTCGGCGCGAGCGCACGCGAGATCGCGCCGAGGGCGACGAGTTGGCCGCCGGGGAACACGTAGCGTTTCACGAAGTCGACGCTGCGCTTCGAGCGCTCCCAGTCGCTCTCGGGCACGAGGATCGCCTGGAGCGCCATCACGCCGCCGGGCGCGAGCCGCTGCGCACACACGTCGAAAAAGCGTGGCAGGTGGCGGTGCCCGACCGCTTCGATCATCTCGATCGAGACCAGGCGGTCGTAGCTGCCGCGCAGGTCGCGGTAGTCCTCGCAGAGCACCTCGACGCGGTCGGCGAGGCCTGCGCTCGCGACACGCTCGCGCGCCAGCGCGTGCTGCGCGCGCGAGATCGTGGTGGCCCAAATGTCCCACTCAACTGAGAATCCCCGACGGGGCCACGGGCAACGTGAA
>JANNKN010000049.1:0-1558 GCA_031396315.1 Deltaproteobacteria bacterium | reverse complement strand
CCGTCGTGGGATTCGCGCAGCTATGGACTGTCTGGGTGCCGGCGGTCGCGTGCGGAGGCCTCCTGCTCGCGCGCTGGCGGCGCGCGCCGCCTTCGGTCGAGGCGCTCACGCTGTTCGGCTTCGCCGCGGCGCTCTTGCTCGCCTGCGGGCTCGCGAATCGCTTTGCATTCTTTTTCGTCCCGGTGCTCGTGTTGGCGACGCTGTGCGCGCTCTCGGAGCTCGCCGGCGAGCGGCCACTGCGCGAGCTCTCGCGCTCGCCCGGCGCGCTCGCGCTCGCGGCAGTGCTGGCGGTGTGCGTCGTCGCAGGCGCGCGCGACACGCTGCCGAGTGCACTGCGAGCTCGAATCGCGCGCGCCGAATCGCCCGTGGAAGACATGCGCGCGGCGGTCGCGTTCCTCGATCGGCGCGCGGCAAAGACCGACGTCGTCTATCACAATTTCTGGATGCCGTTCGCGCCGCTCTATTACTTCCGGCCGGGCGGTACCTACATCGAGGCGCTCGATCCGATCTTCTTGTACCGCTTCGACGCGGGACTCTTTGCAGGCATGCTTGCGGTCTACCGCGGCGGCGCAGAGGATGCGCACCGCGTAATCGCGCACGACTTCGGCGCGCGCTTCGTGTTCGTGCAGCGAGTCGAGAGCGAGCGCGCGATGGCGACCGCACTCGCGCGCGATCGCCGCTTCACGCTGCTCTATCAGGACGAGCATGCGCTCGTGTTCGAGGTAACCCGTTGGGATCCCTGACGACTCGCCCGTTCGTCTTCGCGTGCGCACTCCCGTGCCTCGCGCTCGCAGTGGGAGTTCGCGCCGAGCCCGTCGCGAGCTCGGCGCCTCTCGCCGCACGCATCGAGAGCTTCGAGGTGCTCTCGCGCGACGACGCGTTCGGAGGCGCAGCCTTCGGCTCGGTGGGAGCGTACGAGCGCATCGACGCCATCGCGCACGTGACGCTCGATCCCGCGCACCCTGCGAATCGCGAAATCGCAGATCTCGGGCTCGCGCCCCGCGACGCGAGCGGACGCGTCGCCTACGAGAGTGATGTCACGATCCTGCGCCCGAAGAATGCGCGCGCCGCCAATCGCACGCTGCTCTTCGAAGTCGTGAATCGCGGCAACCGCTTCGCGCTCGGCGTGCTCAACGACGCGCCGCGGGGCGGCGCACTCGACACGGCGGCGGCCGCGGGCAACGGCTTCGCGATGAAGCAGGGCTACACGCTCGTGTGGGCGGGCTGGCAGGCGGACGCCATCGGCGCCGGCCTAATGAGCGCGCGCTTCCCGATCGCGACAGAGAATGGTGCGGCGATCACGGGCCGCGTGCAGGTCGAGCTAGTGTTCGATCACACCGATCAGCCCGGTCGGATCGCTCTGCCGTATCCCGCCGACACGCTCGACTCGTCGCAGGCGACGCTCAGCGTGCGCCAGCGCCAGGGCGACGCGCTGCGCGCGATCCCCGCGGCTGCGTTTCGTTTCATCGATGCGCACGCGCTGGAAGTGACGCGACCCGCGGACATGGACGCCGGCGCGATCTACGAGCTCGTCTACAGCGCGCGCGATCCGGTCGTC
>JANNKN010000019.1:0-10121 GCA_031396315.1 Deltaproteobacteria bacterium | reverse complement strand
TGCAGGGCGTGCAGATGCAGCAGCGCAGAACGTGTGATTTTCTTGGCGGCCACAGGAGGCCATTGGCCCTGAATGGCGTTGGCCTGCACCTGGTACACCGTCAATCGCGTGCGAAGGTGAGCATCAAGCGGCACCGTCAAGCCATAGGCCGCGCCGTTCTTCAATGCAGTGGACAGCGAGGCCCGCAAACGGTTCGATCCGTACTCCGCCTTGATGTTCAGTTGCGTGCCTGTATGCGTCAGGCTCTTGCGACCGGAAATCTTCCAGAGGTCGAAGGCCAAACCAGCAGGTGAATCGTGCGCGAAAGCTGCACGTACATGCAGCAGTGCGTCAGCCGCTGCAGTCCAGAGCGGGCGTGCCTGGCGGGCATCGAGTTGCGGGTCTTCGGCTACTCTGCAACCCCCAGCGGCGTGCTGACGCGCGTCGTCTTCGTCCACACACCCGAGTCTTGATTGAGCTTGATTGAGCGATTCACCGCAGGAGCTCGCATGACGACTCTCTCGGCCTGTCCTCCGCCCCGTAGCGGGGTTGCCAAGCGCGCGCGGCGCGGGGTCGCGCTGGTGCTCGCGCTGTCCCTCGCTATTGGCGCCTGTCAGTCGATCGAGAAGGCGTTGCCCTATCTCATCGTCGCCGGCGGCGCGATCGCGTCGGTGGTCGCGCTCAACTTCCTCTCCGATTGCGGGAGCAAGTGGGCGGTCTGTCACGCCGACGGATTCGGAAACAGCGTCCTCGATTCCGGCTACACCCAACAAGTGCTGCTCACGATCGGCACGCTCACGACCGTCGCCGGCGCCACCGCGGACTACTTCGTCGACCAGCGCCAGAAGCGGCGCGAGCTCGCAGATCTCGAGAAGGCCGACCAGGCCGTCGAGCAGCAGTACGCCGCGCTACAGACTGCGCAGCCGCAAGGCAACGCGGGGGGCTGGACGACGTCGTGGGGCTCACCACCGCCCGGCAACGAGCCCGCGCGCTGGGGGAGCACGGCGCCCACGCCTGCGTTCCAGCAATCGGCCGGCGGAGAGAGCTCGTGGCAGCAAGCGGGCAGCGAGAATCCGTGGGGCGACAAGTACGGCAACAGCGAGGTGATGCCGCGCACCGCTTCAGCGCCGCTCGCGATCGACGTCGCGCTGATCAAGCGCGCGTTCGTCGCCGGACAGGAGCGCATGATTCCGTTCGACGACGGTGCCGTGCTGCTCGATGGCCGCGGTGAGAACGTCGAGGACCGCTTCCGCGTGTTCTTCAGCCCGACCGCCGACGCGTACGTCTACATCGTCGGCGTCGACGCCGTCGGCCGTGTGCAGCCGCTCTTCCCGAGGCGCTTCCCGGATCAGACCAACCCGATTCGCGCCGGCGAGCGGGTGTTACTGCCGGACGGCACGAACTGGTACGGGCTCGACGAGTACAACGGCATTCAGCACATCTTCGTGCGCGTGAGTCGCGAGCCGATCCGCGACCTCGAGATGCAGCTCACGCTGTTCGCCGCGAATCCGCCGCCGTCGCTTCCGACCACCGGGAAGATCTTCACGGTGAGTCAGGCGATGCAGGCCGACGCGAAGGTGCAGGGGCGCGGGATCACCGGCACCGACGTGGAACCGGTGAAGCTACCGCCGGAGATCGGCGACCTCGAGTTCGTGCCGCTGCGCGTCGAGGCGCAGGCGGGGACCGAGGAAGTCGCAACGGTCCGCTACTTCCAGCACGGCTGAAGCGCGGGGCCGAAAGGCTGAGCGGCGGCTATCGCTGGCGCGAGCCCCGCGATGCGCGTTCAGAACTCGAGGTCGACCGGGCAGTTGCCGTCACTGTCCTCGGCGACCGGACAGCTCGGCACCGGGAAGTCCTCGACGCAGCCGCTCGGCCACGCGGACTGCGGCTGCGTGCCGACGGCCAAGCAACACGCCTTGACACGCTCCACCGCCGCTCGGTTCTGCGCTTCCCAATCCGCAGCCGAGAGCCCATGCCCCAGCGGCATCCAGTACCGCAGCTCGTCGGACTTGCCTTCGTCAGTCGCCCTCGGGTGGTCCACTCCGCCGATCGTGCGTTCGATCCAATCCGTGCACGTCTTGAAGTGCGGGCCGCCCAGTGGCGCGTCCGAAACGTTTCGGCGCGCCGCGGCGATGTGATGGCAGGTCGTGCAGGTCTCGTCGTCGGTCAGCTTCACGAACTTCGGCTCGGGCCAGGCGTCGAACGGCGGCGTCGAGTTCTTGTACGGATGATTCGGAGTCGCGATCTCTTCGAGCCCGAGATCCTCGCCCGCCTGGGTGTAGATCCACGGGCTGTTCATCCACGGTCCGCTGTCGTGACACTTCACGCACATGATGTCGCGCGTCGATTCCGGTGTGATCCAGAACTGGCCTTCACGCGTCACGGTCGCCGGACCCGGAACGGACGCCCCGTCGAGGTGCTCGTCCTCGCCGTCGGGACTCTGGAACCAGCACGTCTCTCCGTTGCCCTCGTTGTGAACGATCATCGCGACGTCGTCGAAGCCGCTGATGTAGTTGTCGTTCAGGTCGATTAGCGGAGCCGGGCCGAGCTCCCAGCGCGTCTTGTGTCGGCACAGCAGCGCGGCCTTGACCTTCGGATTCGACGGCGTCGGCAGGACTTGCAGGTAGCTGTGGCCGTAACAGTTGTCGTCGAGCCAGGCGCCGCGGTCGCACTTCTCCGGCAAGCCGGTCTGGCAAGCGTCGCCTTGGCACTTGTCGCGATCGGCGACTTGGCCGTGCACCGTGGTGACGAGCCGCTTCCCGATCGTGCAGTTGAACGGCCCCGCGAGATCCGCCGGATCGAGGTGGAGCTTCGCGAAGCACTGCTTCGCGTAGCTCGCCACCGCGGGCGCTGCCGGCGCAGCTTCCGGTTCTTCTTGAGCGGCGGCAGGCGCGCACCAACTCGCCAGCCAGAACGACGCGATCAGTGGCTGCAACCACCGACTCCGTGCGAGCGCGAGCATCGCGGCTCCTCCGCATGAGTTGGAGCCACCCTATCACACGCGTTTTGCCGCTCGGAGAGATCCGGCGGTCGAGGCGCTCAGCGCGACGCGACCCGAGATGCCGATTGAACGATCGACGCGGGGGTGAGAGAATCGGCCGACGTCAGCGCTGGCGTCTGGAGGTTTCGCGCGATGTCGTACCGACTACTTGTCGCGTGGACGTTGGGCTCGCTCGGATGCGTCCTGGTGACCGTGCCGGCATCGGCCCAACAAGAGATCGAGATGGAGCCGATGCACATCGTCGGCTTCCAGCCCGGGACCGACGAGTACAAGCTGGCGCAGTGGTATGCCCGCGATCTCGCAGAGGTCGAGCGGCGCACGGTGCAGACCTACCTCGGGGCGCTCGCGAACTTCGAGACCACGATCCGATCTTCCTCGTCGCAGGAAGCCCGAGCGGACGTGCTCGGGGCGGTCTTCTCGTCGGTCTTCGATCAAACGAAGAACGCCGTCCTCGAGGTGGTGGGAGAGAAAGTGCCGGGGCTCTCACAGGTCGTCGCCGTGTTCGAGTCGGTGAACGCCGAGATCGAGCGCGCGCAGAAGGCCCAAGAGAGCTACGCCGTCGGCGAGTGGATCCAATCCCAACGCACGAACATCCTGCGGATCGCGAACGAGGCCCCGATCGACTCTCGCATCGAGCAAGCGCTGGTCAGCGAGTACAACGCGCTGCCCGACGAAGAGAAGAACGACTTCATCAACGCCATGGACCGCGCGCGCGGACGCATCAGCGATCGCTCCACGAATGCGCTGCGCCCTGGAATCGTGCCGGATCCGCGCCGCGTCGAGCTGTGGCTGTACGAGGGCTGGATCGACAAGCAAGGCGGCGTGATCGAGTTCAAGTACGACGCGGGCGACAGCGAGGAGTTCCCGTTCGTGCTCCAGTCCGTGGACGTCTCCGATGCGCCGTTCGCGAATCAGATCGAGGATTCGATCGCGCGAGTCGTCAACGAAAACATCGTTCCCAATCTCGGTGCCGTTCGAGTGAAGAAGCGACTCTGCGTGTACGTGGAGAACTTCGTGGGTGGAATGAGCTGGAGCTGCGGGCTGCGCAACGCGAGCAACGGCGTCGCGCAAGCGCCGATTCATCCCACGGCGCAACAGCCCTTCATCGATCTGTGGGAGAACGCGGCGCTGCAGGGGAGCTTCTATCACCGCGATTGAAGGGGCGCGCGAGGGCGCGTCGTTATCGAGACCACACGCGCCCGCGCGCACCACGGAGATCGCGATGAGCCGCAAGTTCGCCCCATATCTCGCCACTGCCGTCCTGCTGGCGGTCGGACTTCCGAGCGCTGGCCAAGACGGGAAGCCGAGGCCCGCAGAAAGCGCTTCGCGCGCGTCGTCGGGCGGCAACATTTTGCTCGACGAGCCCAGGCGCGCGGCCGGGCTGACGCTCTTCCCCGTGTTCGGCGATGGCAAGTCGTTTCGCTACGCACCGATGACGCCGCGGCTGGCGCGCGACGCACAGGGCCGCCCCCAGTTCTCGTTCCTGCGCTTCGTCGAGAACGTGAGCGGCGCCGCGGGCCAAGACGCACCCGACGAGGGCGAGGGCGGCGGAATCGTTCACGCCGTGGTGACGTTGGAAGTGTCGGACGCGCAGCGCGAGCGCGCGCAGCAGGAGCTTCAGGGACAGGTGCCGGGCGCGAAAATCGTCGGCCCGCTGATCTACGAGAGCGGCACGTTCGCCCTGATCACCTCGGTGGCGGCCGGGTCGAGCGATCCGGCGAAAAAGGACGTTCCGAAGTTCTCCCAGGAGATCGTGGGGATGGGCACCGCTCCGGTGCTCGAGGGCGGCAAGGCCAGCGTCTCGATCCTGCTCACGAAGCTCGGTGCGAAAGTGCTTTGGGAGTCGTTCCATCAGGCGACCCCAGACATCAGCTTCAAGTTCGAGATGAAGCTCGCCGGCCTTCGCGCGCCCGCCAAGGCGAAGATCGTTGCCGATCTCGACCGCGTCTACGAGAACGAGCGCATTCAAGCGGCCGGCGCGACGCCCATCTTCGAGTTCGAGTACAAGAAGGCCATCGAGGAGCTCGCGGAGAAGAAGGTGATTCGCGTCGAGATCGTCGGCGGAACGGGGGACGCGGAATTCAGCAAGTACGTCGAGCAGGCGGAGAAGGCGATTCGCGACGAGATCTTCGACGCCAAGAGCGGCGCGGCATCGACGGCTGGCGAGAAGGCCTCGGACGGGAAGCCGGGCCCAGGCTCGAAGTCGTTCTCGGAACGCGCGCAGGCGATTCAGTCAGCGAACCGCAAAGCGCGCGAGGACAAGGCCAAGGGGGAGGTCACCGAGCGCGCGGTGAAGCGGCTCGAGGAGGCCTTCAAGGCAGCGGACACCAAGGCGAGCGACCTCGAGGCCGAGGCGCGGAAGCTCGATGGCGACGCGCGTGCGCTCGAGGCAGTGAAGGGAAGAGGAGACGAGGACAAGGCCGCGGTCGACAAGGTCGCTGCGGACAAAGCCGCGGCAGACAAGCTCGCTGCGGAGAAGGCAGCAGCGGACAAGCTTGCCGCGGAGAAGGCTGCGGCAGACAAGCTCGCGGCAGACAAGCTTGCGGCCGACAAGGCCGGGGCAGACAGGGTTGCCGCGGACAAGCCCTCGCAGGCGAAGCCCGCAGATCAGAAGCCTCCGGCGGACAAGCTCGCCGCCGACAAGCTCGCCGCCGACAAGCTCGCCGCTGACAAGCTTGCCGCCGATAAGATTGCCGCCGACAAGCTCGCCGCCGACAAGGCCGCTGCGGACAAGGCCAAGCCAACAGCTGACAAGGCCACGGCGGACAAGGCTGCCGCGGACAAGCTCGCCGCTGACAAGCTTGCCGCGGACAAGCTTGCCGCGGACAAGCTCGCGGCGGAGAAGGCCAAAGCGACAGCGGACAAGGCCGCGACGAGTCCAGAGGCGCAGCTCGCGCGCAAGACCGCGGACGCCAAGAAGGCCGAGGCGACCGATGCGCGGAACTCGGCGAACCAGCTGAAGTCGCAGCTCGACACCGCGCGCACCGCCGCGAACAACGCCGAGGCCACGGCAGCCGGCGCCGAGCAGCAGATCGAGTTCTCCGGTTTCGCGAGCTACGAGCTGAAGAAGGTGCACCGCACGGGGCACTGGGAGTACAGCCTCGACAAGTACTCGAGCGGCGAGATCACCAACCGCTTCGACGAGAACATCGGCGATCTCACGGCCTTCCTCGACGACCCGCTGTTCTTCCGCCAGGTGAATCTCGACGACCCGTTCTTCAAGCAGCGCGAAGTGCTCGTCTACGTCGACGGACCGAATTCCGAGGACTTCGGAAAGTTCATCAACTTCGTGACGGTGCAACTGCGCAAGACGCACGGGAACGGCCAGGTCACGTTCGACGAGGTGCGCATCGACCGTAACAACTTCAATACCGAGGCGAATCGCTTCCGGCTGCTCTACGGCTGGAAGGATCACGCCGACGACGACCGCGAGCGCTGGCGCGGCTACGAGTGGCGCGCGATCTGGAGCTTCTTCGGAGGCGCAGACATCGAGGAGCCGTGGAAGGCGACCGCCGCCAGCGGCATTCGCGCGAAGCCGCCGCTCGAGCGCCGCACGGTGAGTCTCGAAGCGATGCCAGACTCGATGAAGGAGGCGCAGGTGCGGTCGATCACCGTGCGTCTCTACTACGACCTCGCCGGTGCGGAGAAGGTGGAGCAGGTCACGCTGAACACGGACCGCGGCGAGTCGTCACTCAGCGTCCCGATGATGCTGCCGCCCGGGCGGTACGACTACGACTACGACGTGTCATGGCGCTTGCGCGGCAATCGCTCGCTCGCTTTGCCGCGCTCGAAAACGAACGAATCGATCCTTTACGTCGACGAGCTTCCCGAGCCGGAGGCCGCGCCGCCGGCGCCCTGAGCAAGGGGCGGCGCGAGCGTCCGTCTAGAACTCGATCGGAACCGGGCAGTCTGCGTCGGCGACGTCCGCGACCGGGCAGCTCGGTTCGGGCATGTCCTCGACGCAATGCTCGGGCCACTCGCCCATCGCCTTCGTACCGATCGCGAGGCAGCATTCCTTGATGCGGTCGACCGCTCCGCGATGCGTCGTCTCCCAATCTGCGGCGCTGAGACCGTGACCGAGCGGCATCCAGTAGATGAGGTCGTCCGCGTGGCCCTCGGGCGAGGTCGCCATCGGGTGCGCCGTCCCGCTGGTCGTCCGGTCGAGCCACTCGGTACAGGTCCGGAAGTTCGGGCCGGCGAGGCGGCTCGTCCTCGAGACGTCGAGCTTCGCTGCGGCGATGTGGTGACAGCTGGTGCAGGTGGTGTCGTCGTCGAGCTTCGCGAAGCGCGGCTCGGGCCAGGTGTCGAACGGCGGCGTCGAGCTCTTGTAGGGGTGGTGGATGTTGGTTTGGACCTCGAGTCCGAGGTCTTCACCGGCTTGCGTGTAGATCCACGGGCTGCTCATCCAGGGGCCGCTGTCATGGCAGTGCACGCAGTTGACGTTGCGCGTCGCCGTCGGCGTCATCCAGAACTCGCCCTCGCGAGTGACGCTGGCAGGGCCGGGCACACTGGAGCCGTCGAGGTGCTCATCCGCTCCGTCGGGGCTCTGGAACCAACACGTCTCTCCATTGCCCGCGTTGTGCACGATCATCGCGACGTCGTCGAAGCCGCTGATCAAGTTGTCGTCCAGGTCGATCAAGGGCGCCGGTCCAAGCTCCCAGCGCGTCTTGTGCCGACACAGCAGGGCGGCCTTCACCTTGGGATTCGACGGCGTCGGCACCACCTGCAGGTAGCTGTGGCCGTAACAGGAGTCGTCGAGCCAGGTGCCGAGATCGCATTGAGTCGGGAGGCCCGTCTGGCATGTGGAGCCCGCGCACTGGTCGCGGTCGGCGACTGCCCCATGAATCTTCGTGACGAGCCGCTTGCCCTTCGTGCAGTCGAACGGGCCGGCGAGGTCGGCCGGGTCGAGGTGGAGCTTCGTGAAGCAGCGCAGCGCGTAGTCCGCGACGGCCGGCGGCGCACTGGTGGTCCCGGCGCCTTCCTCAGACGATGCGGAGCCGCCCCATGCCGCAATGGCGATCGCACCGAGCACAGCGAAGGAGGAGCGACGGCGGACGGCAAAGCCCAAGGGAACCTCCTTCCTGCAAGTTCTTCGAGGCGACCCTATCACGCGCCGATCGGGCGCCGCGCGGGTTTCCCGGCGGAGTAAGCTGCGCGCGTGAGCGAGCCCGACGTGACACCCGATGCCGCCCTCGTTCCCACGCCGCTCGAGGCGATTTCGCCGCTTGGCGAAGCGGCCGCCGAGGTCAAGAAGAAAAAGAAGAAGGACGACTTCGGCTCCGGCCGCGCGGTCGAGACGCTCTTCAAAGTTCTCTACCGCAATCACATCGAGCTGACGGCCATCGCCGACACCAAGGCGAACATCATGGTCGGCATCAACGGCTTGCTGACGAGCGTCTCCCTCGGCGTCTTGCTGCCGCGCCTCGAGTACGGCTTCGTACCGCTGATCTTGCCCGCGGCGATCCTCGTGGTGGGCTGCGCCGTCTCGCTCGCATGCGCGATTCTTTCCGCGCGGCCACGGGTCGCGAATGTGTCAGCGGTCCTCGCCGATGTGCGCGCACGTCGCGCGAACCTGCTGTTCTTCGGGACCTTCACGAGCCTCACGCCCGACGAGTTCAACGAGGGGCTGCGCGACCTAATGGATCAACCCGTCGTGCTGTTCGAGCAGATGGGGCGGGACATTCACGCGCTCGGCAGCGTGCTCACGCGCAAATACAAGCTGCTGCGCGCGTCGTACACCGCATTGCTCGTGACGGTGCTCACGAGCGTGGCCTCCGCACTCGTCGTCGGCGCGCTGCAGTGACGCGCCGCGCCGCGCTCGCGCTGGGGCTCGCGCTCGTCTGGCTCGCGAGCGGCGCGGGGCAGGCGCGCGAGCCGAAGCGCATCGTGGTGATCGGCGACGTACACGGAGCGCCGGCGCCCCTGCTCGCGCTGCTCACGGCGACCGGCCTCGCGGATGCCAGCGGCGCCTGGCGCGGGGGCCGAGCCACGCTCGTGCAGCTCGGCGACGTGCTCGACCGCGGCCCGGGTGAGCGCGCGGTGCTCGATTTGTTACGGGAGCTCCAACGCGGCGCCAAACGCGGCGGCGGCGAAGTCATCCTGCTGCTCGGCAATCACGAGATCATGAGCATGCACGGCGACTGGCGGTATGCGTCCGCGGAGGCCATCGCCGGCTTCGGCGGTGCCGAAGCCCGGCGCGCGGCGCTGTCGGCGACGGGCCCCGATGGCCGCTGGCTGCGCTCGTTCCCCGCGATCGCGAATGTCGACGGCAACGTGTTCGTGCACGGTGGCGTGAGCCCGGAGCTCGCGCCGCTCGGCGTGAACGGGATTCGCAGGCGCGTGCGGAAGGAGCTCGGCCTCGTCGACGTGGAGCGCGCGAAGGCCGTGCGCAGCGGAGCGCTGCCTGCAGACGCAGACCTCGACGCGCTCCTCGCGCTGAAGCCGCCGCCGCTCGAGCTCTACGCGAGCTGGCTGATCGCCAACACGCAGGGGCCCTTCTGGTTTCGCGGCTACGCGTCGTGGACCGACGCCGAGCTCGACGCACAGCTGCCCGGCTTGCTGCGGGCGCTCGGCGCGAAGCGCATCGTCGTCGGGCACTCGGTACAGCTGCCCGCCTCGATTCGGGCGCGCGCTGGCGGCCGCGTGATCCTCGCCGATGCCGGGATGTTGGGCGGAGCCTTCTTCCCCGCTGGCGCTCCGCTGGCACTCGAGATTCGCGGCGACGCCCTCACGGTGATCGACGCGAAGGGTGTCCGCACTCCGCTCGTGCCCTAACGCGCGGTCTTCGCGCAATCCGCTGCGAGCGTCTTCGCGACGCGCTTCGGATCGCCCGCCCAGGTGTAGAAGCCGTCGAGGAACGCGAGTGCGCGCCGCACGCGTGCGGGCGGCAGACCCGCCTGCGACTCGAACAGCGCGCGAATCGCATCGCGCTTCTCGCGCAGCAGCGCGATCGAGGCCGACGTCAGCTCGGCGGGGCGGCACTGGCCACGGAATTTGCGCTGCGTGACGGTGCGAATTCCCATCCGTTCGTTCGGCATTGCGTACTCCGGGTTCACGACGCCGGTCTGATCGAAATCGTACGGGACGGGGAGCAACGTTCCGTCCGGGCGGCGGAGCGCGCGCGCGTTGTGGCAGCACGGCC
>JANNKN010000017.1:0-8118 GCA_031396315.1 Deltaproteobacteria bacterium | reverse complement strand
ACGATGTCGCGAAGGCCAGCGAGCGTTATCGCCAGGCGCTCGCGCAAGCGACGCGCGCGGAGCTCCGCACCGAGGCTCGCTGGCGGCTCGCCTGGCGGGCCTACCTCGAGCAGCGCTGGGGCGACGCGGCGAGCGATCTGGCAGCACTCGCGACGGACACCGCGGACCCGATCGAGGCGCTGCGCGCTCGCTACTGGCAGGCCCGTGCGCTCGCGCAGGTCGGCGACGCGAGCGGCTCCGCCAAGCTCGCGGCGCTCGCGCGCGACTGGGGCTTCACTTATTACGGGCAGCAGTCGGCCGCGCGCGCACCCGCCGCCGCGCCTTTGGCGGGTGCCGAACCCGCCCCCCCGGCGCCTGCGGATTCCGAGCGCGCCGTGCCACTCGCGACCGACGCGCTGCTGCGCCCGCGCATCCTGCTGGAAGCTGGCCTCGTGGCCGAAGCCGGCTCGGAAGCGCGCGCACTCGCGAGTCGAGCGCGGCGCCTCGCCGACCGCCTCGCGCTCGCGGCGTTACTCCAAGACGCCGGGCAATTCGACGCCGCGCAGCGCTTGATCCTCGAAGCGTATGCGCTCCCGCTGGCGTCGGGCCCGCGCGGCGGTGAGCCGGATCTCTGGTGGGCGGCATACCCCGAGGCCTTCTCGACCGAGGTCGAGCGCGCGGCCACGAAGGCCGGCGTTCCGCCGCAGCTGCTGTATGCCGTGATGCGCGAGGAGTCTGGCTTCCGGCCCGATGTCTTGTCGGTCGTGGGCGCACGCGGGCTCGTGCAGATCATGCCCGAGACCGGCCGCAAGCTCGCCGAGGGGCTCGGCGCAGCGAGCTACTCGCCCGACGAACTATTCGTACCCGAGCGCAACCTCGAGCTCGGTGCGGCTTACCTCGCGGAGCTGCTCGCGCGCTTCGAGGGGCGCCTGCCTGCCGTGGTGGCGTCCTACAACGCAGGCCCCGAAGCAGTCGAGCGCTGGCTGGCGCAGAACGGCGCACTCGAGGACGACGCGTGGATCGAGTCGATTCCCTACGACCAGACACGCGCCTACGCGAAACGCGTGCTGCGCAGCTTCACGATTTATCAGGCACTTTACTGACCGCCACGCGCGCCGAGGGAGTTACTCCTCTTCGGCCTCGGGGAACTCGCCTTCGCTACCGAGGGCACCGGGCTCGTCCAGCGCATCGATGTCGATCTCCGCAGCTTCCGGCTCATCGGCCTCGGCCTCGGCAGGTGCCACACCGAACTCATCGGGCTCGGGTACCGCGACCTCATCGTCGTCGAGGAAGCGCGACATCGGTGCCAACGCGGGGCGCTTGACCTGCGGATGCGACGGCGCTGCGTCCGCAACCACGGGCGGGCGGTCGCGTTGGTCGGAATCGCACTTCGGACAAACCGGTACGGGCTTCAGGAGGTCGTAGAACTTCGCGCCGCAGTGAAAGCAGGACCATTTGTGTCCGAGCCCTGGCTTCGCGACGCCGATCGGCATCAGCACAGCCTTCTTCTTGCCGCCCGCGGCCGACGACTTCGGCGGCTTGACCTTCGGGGCCGGCTTGGCCGGCTTTACGGGTGCGCCGCGCGGGGCGGCAGCTTTCGGCGGCTTGACCTTGGCGGGAGCGGGGGCAGGGGCAACAGCTTTCTTCGGCGGCAACAACTTCTCCGGCTTCTTTTTGGATTTCGACTTGGCGGGCGCGGAGGTGGCCTTCGACTTGCGCGCGGGAGGCTTGGCCTTGGGCGTGGGCTTCTTGGCGGCCTTGGTGGGCTTCGACGGCTTGCGTGTCATCGAACGCATCCTCCGGCTGAGGTCATCGGGAGTCGTGAAATCGCGGCGCGGTTAGCACACGCGAGCGGGCAGTGGCAGCGGCGGGGAGAGAATGGGCGTCGGCTAGCCGGCCGCGCGAACTTCCAGTTTACATAATCTATCTTATCGGCCGACGTCTTCGCCTTCAGGTTGGATCACGGGGCCGCGGGCGCTGCGGCGCCCCGCAGCTCGATCAACCGCTGCCGCACGTGGATCGGGACTTCCTCGACCCCGATCTTCTCGGCGCGTGCGTAGAGCGCGAGCGCGCGCTCTTTGTCGCCCGCGAGCGCATAGCAGCGCGCCGCGTCCGCGAGCGCCAGCGCTTGGCCGGGCGAATCGATTTCGCCTGCTTTCTCGAGCGCTTCCGCCGCGCCTTCGAGGTTTCCCTTGGATTCGAGCGCGACCGCATAGCGCGACAGCGCGATGGCGGTTGCACCGCTCCCTTTGGGCCCGTGCTGCGCGGCGAGCTCGCGGGCCGCGAAGGCGCCCTCGAGATCGGCGTTTTGATCCAGCAGGTCCGCGGCTTGGAGTCGGCCGGCGACGGCCGCAGCGCTGTCGTCGTGATTTGCGGCCGCTGCGAGCAGCTTGGTCGCGAACTCCTCACGGGTCTTGCGACCGAGCGCGACGTTGGCGAGCTCGGGAACTTCACGCGCACCGGGCGTCGCGCCCATCGCCGCCAAGTAAGCGTCGTAGACGCCGGCGATTTCCGCCTCCGCGGCCTTGGCGGTGCGATCACGCTTCGAGCTGAGGCCGCCGACCACTGCCGCGCCCGCGAGGATCGCGGCGAGCACGACCAGCACGATCTGCGGGTGTGCGCCGATCCAGGCGGCGCCACGTTCAAAGACGGAATCGAGCTCCTGCACGAGCTCGGCCGGCGGATTCGATTGATTGCGAGTCGCCACGCGTTCTCCAAGTAAAAAAGGCGGCGCATTCTATCCGCCGCGTTCGGCTACGTCTCACGTTCCGCGTGACGTTTCCTGAGGCGCAGGCGCACGGGGACGCCGGCGAAGCCGAACTCCTCGCGCAGCCGGTTCTCGAGAAAGCGCTTGTAGGAATCGAGCACGTCATCGGGTTCCGTGCAGAACAGCATGAACGTCGGCGGCCGCGTGCCTGTCTGCGTGGCGTAGAAGAACTTGATCGGGCGCTTGCGGGTTCCGCGCTGCGCCATCGAAGGTTCGTGACGGCGCACGCTGTCCTGCAGCCAGCGATTGAGCGCCGATGTCGAAATCTCCTGGGCCGCGGACTCCGCGACCTTGGCGGCGAGCGGCAGGATCTTTTGCGTGTTCTTTCCGGTCTTGGCGGAAATCTCGAGGATCGGCACGTCGGGCAGCGGCCGCAGTCGCTTGGCGAGCCCTTCGCGGACGCGGGCCGCCTCCCCTTCGTTCGCGATCCGGTCCCATTTGTTCGCGAGCAGCACGCACGGGCGGCCGCGTTCGCGTGCGAGCATCAATACGCGCGCGTCCTGATCGGTGAAGCCCTCGCTCGCGTCGGCCAGCACGAGCGCGGCGTCCGCAGCCTCGATCGCGCGCACCGCCATCAGCGCGCTGCCGCGTTCGACCAAGCGGTCGCGCTTGCCCGGGCGTCGCATGCCCGCCGTATCCACGAACACGTAGGTCCGCCCGCCGAGCTCCACCTCGACGTCGATCGAATCGCGCGTCGTGCCGGCTTCGCTCGAGACGACCACGCGGGTTTCACCCGCGAGCCGATTGAGGAGCGAGCTCTTGCCTGTGTTCGGGCGTCCGATGAGCGCGATGCGCAGCGGGCGGACCGGATCGGTCGCGAGGCTCGCAGGCTCGACCGCCTCGCTCGGTGCGGGGAGCTGGCCGACGATCTCCTCGAGCAGATCCCAGGCGCCCGCGCCGTGCTCGGCCGAGATCGCGCGCACGGGCTCGATGCCGAGCGCATGAAACTCGAGCATGCGCGCCGCGTGGCGCGGTTGGTCGATCTTGTTGACCGCGAGAGCGACCGGCTTCTGAGCGCGCCGTAACAAGTCGGCAATCTCGTGCTCGAGCGGAACGAGCCCGCTCTGGCCGTCCGTCACGAACAGGATCGCATCGGCCGCCTCGTATGCGGCGCGCGCCTGTTCCTGGACGGCGGTCTCGATCTCGCTGTCGGCATCGGGGTCGAGCCCCGCCGTATCGACGATCAGAACATTGCGCCCGAGCACTTCGATTTCGGCTGCGATGCGATCGCGCGTCACGCCCGGGGTGTCGTCGACGAGGGCGCGGCGCCGGCCGGCGAACCGGTTGAAAAGCGTCGACTTGCCGACGTTCGGGCGGCCGACGATCGCGATCAGCGGGAGGCGTGCGCTCATCGCTTGCTCATGCTGCGGCACGCGCTTCGAGGAAGGCCTCGACGCGCGCCGCGATCGCCCCGCTCTGGCTCGGATCCATCCACTCGACGCCCGCTTCGCCGCGGAACCAGGTGCGCTGCCGGCGCGCGAACTGGTGCGTGTCGCGCTTCATCGCATCGAGCACGTTCGCGAGGGTGGCCTGTCCGTCGATCACGGGCTGCATGTGCCGGTATCCGATCGCGCGCATCGAGGCGAGCTCCGGGCCGTAGCCCGCGTCGCGCAGCCGTCTCATTTCTTGCAGTAAGCCGCCCGCGATCATTGCCTCGCAGCGCGCGTCGATGCGCAGCGCGAGCGCTTCGCGCCCGGGGTCGAGCGCGAGGAAGAGTGCGTCGTAGCGCGCGCGCGGCGTCGTTTCGCGATACACGGCCGTCGCGCTGCGCCCGGTCGTCGCGTGGATCTCGAGCGCGCGAATGATGCGCACGAGGTCATTCGGATGCAGGCGCGCTGCGCTCGTCGGATCGACCTCCGCGAGCCGCTGATGGAGACGCGCCGGCTCGCCGGCTGCGGTCGCGCGGGCGTGCTCCGACTCGAGCGCCTTGCGGAACCCGGGATCGCGGCCGACGCCCGAATGCAGGCCGAACAATGCCGCGCGGATGTACAGGCCCGTGCCGCCCGTCAGGACCGGAACGCGCCCTCGCCCGCGGATCGCGGCGATCGCCGCCGCGGCATCGTCTGCGAAGCGCGCGGCGTGATACGCCTCGTCGGGCGCGACGATGTCGATCAAGTGATGCGGCACGCTCGCGCGTTCGGCAGCGCTTGGCTTCGCGGTGCCGACGTCCATGCCGCGATACACCTGCATCGAGTCCGCGTTGACGATCTCGCCCCCGAAGCGCACCGCGAGCTCGATCGCGACGGCGGTCTTGCCCGACGCGGTCGGGCCGCCGATCACGACGACGGGTTCTTGGGCTTCGGAAGCGGACATGGCTCGGCAACGTAGCGGCTGCTTGCGCTCAACTCCGCCCGAAGGCGCTGTTCTCAGGGGGTCAGGCGCGCCCGAAGCGGCGCTCGATCTCGCTCACCGAGACGGGGATCGCGATCGGCCGCCCGTGCGGGCAAGTGGGCGCCCAAGGAATCTCGTCGAGCTGCGCCATCAGGGCGGCCAGCTCCGCGAGCGGCAAGACGTCGCCCGCGCGACGCGAGGAGTGACAGCCGAGCGTCGCGAAGAAATGATCGACCGCCTCGATCGGGCGCAGCGCGCGCCCTTCTCCGCCCTCTGAAGCGAGGCCTCCCGCGAGCTCGCGCATCAGCGCCTCGGGTCCGCGATCGGCAAAGAGCTCCGGCACTGAGCGCAGCACGAGGCTGCGCTCGCCGAACGGCTCCACCTCGAACCCGAGCTGCGTGAGCCACGCGGCGTTGCGGTCGCACGCAGCGACGGCGGCAGGCGTCAGCTCGAGGGTGATCGGCGTGAGCAGGGCCTGGCGAGGCAGCTTGCCTGTCAGCCAGCTCGCGCGGAAGCGTTCGTAGAGCACGCGCTCGTGCGCCGCGTGCTGATCGACGAGCAGCAGGCCGTCGCGTCCTTCGAGCAACACGTAGGTGCCGAGCAGCTGTCCGATCACGCGCAGCTCGCGAAAGCGCGGCGCCGATGCCGTCTCGAACCGCGGCGGCTCCGCGTTCGAAGCGAACGACGCGTCGGCTTCGCGGGCCCGCGCAAACGCCCAGTCGCCGACGCTCGGCTCGCGCACGAAGCTCGGGAACTGTGCCGTTCCGAAGCTTGCCGAGGCGCTGGCTTCGCCCGGCGCCGCTGCCGTTCCGCCGAGCCAGCTCCGGCGCGCGAGCGCATCGCGGAGTGTGCGTTCGACCAGCCGATGGACGGCCTGCGGCTCGGCGAAGCGCACTTCCCATTTCGCCGGGTGGACGTTGACGTCGACGCCGCCGGGCGCGACCCGCAGGAACAGCACCGCACTCGGGAAGCGCCCGCGCGGCAACACGTCGCGATACACCTGCAGCAGCGCGTGCCGTAACAAGCGGTCGCGCACCGGCCGGCCGTTCACGAACAGGTAAATGCCCGCGCCGGTCGCGCGGTGCGCCTCCGGCCGCGAGACGAAGCCGTGCAGCGCGAGCTCGCCTGAGTCGTGCTCGGCAGCAACGAGCGCGGCGGCATCCTCTTCGCCTAACACCGCGGCGATGCGCTCGACCGGATCCGCGACCGCGGGCCAGCTGAACGCGGCGTGGTCTTCGCGTGCGACGTCGAAGTGCACGTGCGGCAGCGCGAGCGCCGCGCGTCCGAGCCAGTCGCTGACGTGGCCCCACTCGGTGCCTGCGGACTTCAGGAACTTTCGCCGCGCGGGCACGTTTGCGAACAGCTCCGCGACTTCGATGCGGGTGCCCTCCGCGGTGCCGCAGGCGCGCTCGCCGAGCCACGCGCCGCCGTGCACGTCGATCTCGAGGCCCGCTTCCTCGCCGCGCGCGCGCGTGCGCAAGCGAAAGCGCGAGACCGACGCGATCGCCGGCAGCGCCTCGCCGCGGAAGCCGAAGCTCGCGATGCCGAGCAGGTCGTCGAGCGCGCGCAACTTGCTGGTGGCGTGGCGCTCGAGCGCGAGCCGGGCGTCGGCGGGCGTCATCCCGACGCCGTCGTCGGTCACGGCCACGAGGTCGCTTCCGCCTCCGCGCAGCTCGATGCGAACGCGCCTCGCGCCCGCATCGACCGCGTTCTCTACCAGCTCCTTCACCACCGAGGCAGGCCGTTCGACGACCTCGCCCGCCGCGATCTGATCGACCACCGCGTTCGCGAGCCGCTCGATGCGCGGACGCTCCATCATTGCGGGATCCGTACCACGTGCCAGCGGGTGCGGCACACTAAGACTCGCAGGTGGATTGACAAACCCATTGGATTCTCAATAGTTTTCGTCGGCCCCCTCGGAAGGACGACTACGATGTCCGCAAGTGACACCAACGTGCGGGTGGAGACGGCAACGCCTCCACCGGGCGCGGTGCGTTCCGATCTCGAGCCTACGAATTCCGCGGCGGCGGGGAAACGCCGCGAGGACGCCATCGTCGGTGCGAGCGAGGCAACCCGCAAGCTGATCGCGCAAGCGACGGCCGCGGCGCGCTCCGATTTACCCGTGTGGCTTTCAGGCCCGCCGGGCAGCGATCGCGAGGGTGCGGCGCGCGCCGTTCACGCCTGGAGCGCGCGCGCGCGCGGCGAATTCGTGACGCTCGTGTGCAGCGCGATTCCCGAAGCGTTGCAGGACCGCACACTTTTTGGCTGCGCTGCGGGGCACTACCCGGCGATTCCGGGCGCGCACATCGGGGTGCTCGAGCGCGCGGCCGGCTCGACCTTGTTCGTGGACGGGATCGACTCGCTGCGGCCCGCGGTTCGCGACAAGCTCGTGCACGCGGTCGCGATTCGCAGCTTCCGCCGCGAGGGCGAGCCCGCGGAGCGTCCGCTGGCGGCGAAGGCCGTATTGGCAACCGAGGCGAGCGCGGCTTCGGCATTCGCGCAAATTCCGCACCACGAGATTCGCCTCACGCCGCTCGCCCTGCGTCGCGAAGACGTGCTCTCGCTCGCCGCTCATTACCTGCGGATCTTCGCGGATGAGGCGGGCGTGCCGGCGGTCGGCTTCACGGCGGACGCGCGGGACTGCTTGGTCGAGGAGCCCTGGGCCGGGGATGTGCTCGAGCTGCGCGGGCGCATTCGCGAGGCGGTACGCCTGAACGGGAGCGGCGCGTTGACTGCGGAGGCGCTGCTGCTCGCACGCGACAAGGCGCCCTCGTTCAAGGAAGCGAAGCGCGCGTTCGAGCGCCGCTATGTCGAGACCTTGTTACGGCGCTGCGAAGGAAACATCAGCCGCGCGGCGCGGCTCGCCCGCAAGGACCGCAAGGATTTCTACGATGTCCTGCGGCGCACGGGCATCGATCCCGCGAACTTCCGCGAGTAGCGGGCGCTAGGAGACCGACCCGAGATGGGCGGCTGAGCACGGGCGCTGCGGCGCCGCCCCAACAAGGCGCGCGACCGAGCCGTAGCTCTCGCTACGGCGCAGG
>JANNKN010000012.1:0-4847 GCA_031396315.1 Deltaproteobacteria bacterium | reverse complement strand
GGGCTCGGCACCGCGATCAACCTCGCCTCGGTGCGCAGCAACGGCGCGGTCGCGATCGCGCTCACCGTGATCAAGCTGGCGTTGATCGCGAGCGTCGCGCTCGCGGCGTTCCGGTTCTCGCTGAACGGCGAGCTCGCCGCGGCTTCCGTCTCGGCCGCGCGAGCCTGCGCCGACGTGCCGGCGAGCTCGCGCTTCGGGCTCGCGGGGTTCGGCGCCGCGGTGGTCGGCGCGCTCTGGGGTTACAGCGGCTGGGGCAACCTCACGTTGTTGGGAGACGAGCTGCGCGAGCCGGGACGCAATCTTCCACGCGCGCTGATCCTCGGCATCCTCGCGATCGTCGCGCTGTACCTGCTCGCGAACGCCGCGTACTTCGTCGTGCTCACGCCCGCCGAGGTGATGGCCGTCTCACCGGATTCCTCGGTCGCCCGCGAAGTGATGGTGCGCGTGTTCGGTGGCTTCGCTGCGGCGGCGATGGCAGCGGGCTTGCTCGCGTCGGCGTTCGGCTCGCTGCACGTCTCGATGCTGACTGGCGCGCGCGTTCCCTATGCCCTCGCGAACGAGCGACTTCTGCCGCGCGCGTTCGGCGCCGTGTCGCAGCGTGGCGCTCCCTTCATCGCGGTGCTCGTACAAGGCGCCTGGGCCTGCGTGCTCGCGCTCTCGGGCTCCTTCGATGCGCTCACGGACTACACCGTGTTCGGCGGGCTCGCCTTCCAGGCGCTCGCGGTCGCCGCGATCTTCGTGCTGCGCCGCTCGCAGCCCGACGCGCCGCGCCCGTATCGTGCGTGGGGCTACCCGTTCGTGCCGGCGCTGTACGTCATCGCCACGGTGTGGCTCGTAATAAACACATTGCTCGCGACCCCGGGCCGCGCGCTCGCGGGGCTCGGGCTGATCGCGCTCGGTCTCCCGGTGTATGCGCTGTTCGCGCGTCGCGCGCGGGGCGAATCCGTCACGCCTCCGGGTTGAGGGGCTCGCTCGCGGGCCCGTCCCCAACGCAGGAATCTGCTCTACGTTGCGGGCGTTCCAGCTGCCCCTCCTCGAAGGCGACCGTGCACAGCCGCATGCCACGAGCGCGAGCGACCCGCGAATCGAACCGCGCGCCGCGCGCGTTCCTCTACGTCGAAGGCCCGCGTGATCGCGAGATCATCGAAGGCTGGGCCTTGCGCTCGTCGCGGCGGCTCGCCGAGTGCGTGCGTGAATCCACGATCATTCTCGGTGGACGCCAGCCGGCGCGCGCGCGCGAGCACCTCGCCGAGGCGAGAGCCGAGAACGCCGAGGCGCGCGGGCTGTGCGTGCTCGACCGCGATCTCGAACCCGCGCTGCCAGAACCCGGCATCGACGGCCTCGAGCTGTTCATGTGGAGCCGGCGCCACATCGAGAGCTACCTGCTCGTGCCCGCGGCGCTTGGCCGTGTGCTGCGAAACGTCGATCCGCGCGCGCTCCGCACGCTCGCCGCGGAGTTGCCCGCCGACGACGACGAGCGCGGCTGGCGCGACCTCGATGCGAAGCGACGGCTGGTGACGAACGGCCAGCGCTTTCCGTGGGGCCGCGCGGCGCGCGCGCTGCGCGACGACGAGTTGCATCCCGACGTCCGCGAATTTCTCACGCGGCTAGCAGTGCTGTTCCGCGTCACGGTCGCGCCGCACGTCGTCCACCGCGTGCCGGATGCGCCGGAGAGCTGACACGCCGCGGGCCGTGCCGGAATCGGCGCGCCGCAAAATTTCCGTCGCAGCGCGTGCGAAAAGTCACGCTTTGCTCTCGCCGCGTGGGTGTAAAGTTGGCGCTCCTCGCGAGGAGGGCTCCGCATGGAGATCGAGCACGACGAGTTCGATTCTTGGGTCGAGCGCGATGAGGCTTATTTCGACGCTGAGCGTCCGCGCACCTTCGATGCGGCGCTGCTCGAAGCGCCGGCTGCGGTGCTGCAAGCGCGCCGCGCGCGAACGCTGAGCCGCGAGGACTCGGTTACCGACGCGGTCCGCGCGATGCAGAAGGAGCATCGCGGCGTCGTGCTGATTACCGAAGACGGCAGCGATACGACGCGCGTCATCGGCATCTTCACCGAGCGCGATCTACTGTTCCGCATCGTCGATGGCGGCCGGGAGCCGGCGACGCTGCCGCTCGCGCAGGTGATGACGGTGGACCCCGAGTGTCTCGGCGAAGAGGGCACGGTCGCGGACGTGCTGCGCATGATGAGCGTGGGTGGTTTCCGCCACGTTCCGCTCATCGACGTGCGCGGCCGGCCGACGGGCGTCGTCTCGGTGCGCGACGTCGTGGATCTGCTCGTCGAGGCGTTTCCCGCGGCGATCGTGAACCGCGGTGGCGATCGACAGAGCGAGCGCGAGGGCGGCTGAGTCGCGCCGCGGCCCCGCGCGGGGCCGTGCAACTCCAGCCTTTAGAGCCGCGCCCGCCGGGCCGAATCAACGGCCTGGCCCGTGTTGCGCCAGGCGCCGCGGGAGCGGGAGTCGTGCGTGCAGAGGGTCCGCGTGTTCGCGAGCCGGTCGCAGAGGGGAGCGCGTGGGTAACAAGCCCGCGCGCGCCGCGCCGCGTGCGCTCGTGATCGACGCGGATGCCGTTTCGCGGAGCCTCACCGCGCAGGCGCTTCGCGCTGCGGATTTCGAGGTCGTCGACGTAGCAGACGCCAGTAGCGCGCTCGCGCAGCTGCCGCGCATCCGGCCCGCGCTCGTGATCGTCGATGCCGAGCTGCCTGGCCGCGACGGCGTCGCGCTGTGCGAAACGATCCGGCATCTGCCTTCCGGCGCCGGTGCCGCGATCGTGCTCACGACGCGGCTCGATCGGCCGGGCTTGATCGAGCGCGCCTTCGCCGCCGGTGCGAGCGATTTCTTGCGCAAACCCATCGATTCTCAGCTGCTCGCTTATCGCGCGCGCTTCCTAGTGCGCTCGAACGAGACCCAACAAGAGCTGCGCAACACGCTCGCGGAGCTCGAGCACAGCCGCGCCTCTCTCGCCGATGCTCACCGCATCGCGCGCATCGGCAGCTGGCAGTGGGTGCCGAACACGGGCGAGCTCGGGTGGTCCGAGCACGCCGAGCGCGTCGTGAAGCTTCCGCCCGTCGAAGCGGCTGGCCATGGCTTCCCGCGTTATTTGGCGTGCGTTCACCCGGCGGACGCGGCTGCGGTCGAAAAGGCGTTCGCCACGACCGCGGCCGAAGGCACGCCGCTCGACAGCGAGCACCGTGTGTTGGTGGCGGGAGCTGGCGAGCGCACGGTTCACCTGCGCGGTGAGCTGCAATGGGATGTCTCGGGGGAAGGACTGCTGCACGGCACCGTGCAGGACGTGACGCAGCGGCACGAGAGCGAGGAGCGCATTCATCGGCTCTCGAACTACGACGCGCTCACTTCGCTGCCGAATCGCACATTCCTGATCGAGTCGCTCGAGGCCGCGATCGCCCAGGCCCGCGCGAAGCGCGAACGTGTGGCCGTCGTCGCGATCGGGCTCGACCGCTTTCGCCGACTGAACGACGCCTACGGCCAGGCGTTCGCGGACGAGCTGTTACGGAGGACCGCGAAGCGCATCTCGTCGTGTGCGCGCAGCGCCGAGGAGTTGAGCGATGCGGGCGACCCGGTGGTGTCGCGCCTCGCAGGCGACGAGTTCCTGATCGCCGTCGGCGGCATCACGAGCACCGCGCAGGTGGAGGGCTTTGCGCGCCGGCTGCTTCGCACCGCGAGCCGCTCCGTCACCCAAGGCAGCGAGCGCGTCGAGCTCTCCGCGACCTCGGGCATCGCGCTCTTCCCCGACGACGGCCACGATGCGTCGCGCCTCGTCCAAAACGCGCTCACCGCGATGCAGCAGGCCAAGCGCACGCAGCGTGGCGAGTACCGCTTCTACAGTGCGCAGCTCTCCTCGGAAGCGTCGCGTGCACTCGTGCTCGAACGCTTGCTCCGGAGCGCGCTCGAAACCGGAGAGGGCCTGCTGCTCGAGTACCAACCGCAGGTCGGTACCGACGACGAACGTTGGCTGGGAGTCGAGGCGCTCGTGCGTCTGCGCGGCCCGGACGGCGCAGTCGTCTCGCCCGCGGATTTCATCCCGATTGCCGAAGACACGGGGTTGATCCTGCCGCTCGGGGAGTGGGTGTTGAACACCGCCTGCCGCGAGGCGCTCGCGTGGAGTGCGGGGGATCGCGCACTGCGCGTCGCGGTGAACGTCTCGAGCCATCAACTCCGCCACGGCGATCTCGTCGACGTCGTGCGGGCCGCGCTGGCGGCCAGCGGGCTTCCTCCGCAGCGGCTCGAGCTCGAGATCACCGAGAGCGCGTTCGTCGAAGATCTCGGCGCCGCGGCGGAGACGCTCGGCGCCCTGCGCCGCTTGGGCGTGCGCGTCGCACTCGACGATTTCGGCACGGGCTTCTCGACGCTCTCGAACTTGATGCGTCTACCGATCGACGCGCTCAAGATCGACCGCTCCTTCGTGCGCGACATCGGCACCGGCGACGACGCGCAGGACGGCGTGCTGGCCGCCGCCATCGTCACGCTCGGCCACAGCCTGCACCTCAAGGTGGTCGGCGAAGGCGTCGAGACCGACGCCCAGGTGCGCTTCCTCAAGCGCCACGGCTGCGACGAGGTGCAGGGCTTCTTCTACAGCGAGCCGGTGACCCCCGAGAGCCACGCCGAAACGCTCGGCAAGTTAAAACCGAAAGGCAGGAAATGAAAGTTCTCGTTCTATTGATGTTTTTTTCGACTGCCGTTTTCTCCGAAGAAATAAAAGTTCTTTCGGGCGGCGCCGCGCGCCACGCCCTCGAGCCGATGGCCGCCAGTTTCCACGGGCACAAGGTGACATTCGACTTCCAGACCATGGGCAGGCTGCAGCAGTCGCTCGCCGCCGGCCAGAAGGCC
>JANNKN010000747.1:0-2124 GCA_031396315.1 Deltaproteobacteria bacterium | reverse complement strand
GCTGCGCGGCGTGATCCCGCGGGCCGTCGTCTCGTTGGGCGTCGCGCCGAGCAGCGCTCGCGTCGTCGGCGTCGGCGACTTCGACGCGGATGGAGTCGAGGACCTCGTATGGCACCGCGTCAGCGCCAGCGTGTCGACACTGGACGTCTGGTTCCTCGCCGGTGCGAATGCGCCGCGCACTGGCATCGCGCTCCGCCTCTTGGCGACGAGCGAGCTGCGCGGCGTGGTGGACGTGAACTCGGACGGAACGGATGACCTCGTCGTCGCGACGGGCACGACTGCCGCGAGCTACGGCGTGAAGCCCGTGCTCGCCGCGGCGGCTCCGCCCCAGTGGACGACGCAAGCGCTGCCCTTGAGCGGGACCCCGCTCGGGGGTCGGAAATTCCTAACACTCGACTGAGCGCGGCTCCGAGGTACACAGAGAGATCGCGACAGGTCCACGGAGGACGCGTCCGATTGCGGCGGCCTGCGAGTCCCCGGCGGCGCGCAGCGCGGCGAGCGCTTCCTCAGCGCGGGCCGCTTCGACGCTGAATAGCAGCCCGCCCGACGTCTGCGGATCGCACACGAGCGCGTGCAGCGACGCATCCCCGCCGTGCAGCGGCGGCGCGGCTTCGGCGGCGTGCGCGGCGTAGCTGCTGCGAACGCCGCGCCCGAGCAGTGCGCGCGCGCCGGGGAGTGCGGGCAACGCGTGCGCATCCAGCTCGGCTGCGACGCCGCTCGCGGCGAGCATCTCGCCCAGGTGCCCTGCGAGCCCGAAGCCCGAGACATCCGTGCAGGCGCGCGCGAAGCGGCGCGCCACCGCGCTGGCGCGCTCGTTTGCGCGGAGCATCGAAGCGTTAGCCGCCTCCACCCACGCGCTGCGCGCGAGGCCGCGCATGTCGGCGGCGAGCACGACGCCCGTGCCGAGCGGCTTCGTGAGCACGAGCGTGTCGCCGGGTTCGAGGCCCGCCTTCAGCAGCGGCGACGCGCCATCCGCCAGCTCCCCTAATACCGCGAGCCCGATCGATAGCTCGGAGCCGAGCGTCGAGTGGCCGCCCACGAGCGACACGCCGAGCGCATCGAGCTCGCGCCGCACGCCTGCGAGCGCGTCGCCAAGTGCAGCTTCGGCCCCGCTCTCGGGCACACTCACCCAACACAGCGCGTGCCGCGGTACGCCACCCTTCGCGTAGACGTCGGAGACCGCGTTCAGTGCGGCAACGCGGCCGACGAGCCACGCGTCGTCGCTGAACGCGCGAAAGCCGTCGACCGTCGCGAGCAATACGTCGCCGCGCGCGGTGCGCAGCGCGGCGACGTCGTCGCGCGCAGCGAGCCCGAGCAGCACGCGCGCGTCGGGCGGCGCAGGCGGCAGGGCGTCGAGCACGCTCGCGAGGCCGCGCGCGGAAACCTTCGCGGCGCACCCGCCGCACGGCATCGCCGCGTCATCGGGCATGGGCGGAAACTCTCGCGTCGGCGCGCCGTCGACCCCTAACACCTGGAAGCGGCGCACGAAGCGGCGATCGATCGCGTCCTTGAGGCGCCAAGCCCGAGAGCCCGCGAACGCGACGCCCCATTTTGCGCCGAGCGCGCGCCGCTCGCCGAGGTTCAGCAGCGCGAGGAAATCGCGCTGTGGGCGATAGCGCCGCAGCGGCTCGCCGCCGAGCGCGAGGCGCAGGTTGTCCGCGAGCACGGGGCCCTGGCGCACGGCGTAAACGCCCGCCTTCGGCACCCAGGGCGCGCTCGTGAGCGCTGCGCAGTCGCCGACCGCAAACAGCGCGTCGTGTCCCTCGACTTGCAGCGTGTCGCGCACGCGCACGAAGCCGGCGGCGTCCTTCGGCAGCGCGCTCGCGCTGATGGCGGAAACGGGCGCGGCACCCGTCGCCCAGATCACGAGATCGCAGGCGAGCTCGCTGCCGCCCTCGAGCGTGACCGCGCTCTCACTGACGCGCGCGACACGCGCACCCGCGTGCACGCGAATCCCACGCGCCTCCGCCTCGGCGCGCGCGCGGCGGCGCAGCCCGCGAGGCGCGCCGCGCAACAGCTCGTCCGCATCCGCGACGAGCGTCAGCTCGGCGCGCTCGCCGCGCGTTCGCAGGCGCGCCTCTACTGCGAAGGCAAGCTCGACGCCCGCAGCACCCGCGCCGACGT
>JANNKN010000656.1:0-4627 GCA_031396315.1 Deltaproteobacteria bacterium | reverse complement strand
CGCAGGAGAGCGCGTCGCCCTCCTCGACCAGCGAAGGATCGATCGCGTGCAGCAAGTAATGCCCCTCGCCCGGGTGTGCCGCGACGTAGGCGATTGCGTCCGCGCCGGGCATTTCGAATGCGTTGAGGTCGAGCGCCTCGCCCCAAGGCAAGTCGTGCAGTCGCGCGCCGCTCGGCGCGAGCGCTTGGCTCAGATAGAACGTGAAGAGCGAGCCGCCGCCGGAGTTGCCGAGCAACACTACGCGCGAGAAGCGCGAGCGCGCGAACTTCATGCCGGCGGCGACGTCGAGCAGCACGCGTTCGTGGATCAACGTCGAGTCATTATTGAGCCAGCGCGAGTTTTGGCAAAGCACCGCGAAGCCGGCCTCGACGAGCCCCGGCACCGCGTAATGGCGCGAAAAATTTGCGCGCGGGTGCATCAGGCACACGACCGTGTCCTCGCCTCCGCGCGCATACAGCCAGCCGTGAGAGATCGCGCGATCGGCGGTGACGAGCTTCACCGGCTCGCAGTGCGTGCCCGCCGGCGGCGCGCGGTGCCATTCGGCCACCTCGAAGGCGTTGTCGTAGCGGCCGACGCGATTGCTCGAACTCATCTCGGGCAGCCCCCCCGCGCGTGCCGATGACGCGCTGCGTTGCCCTCGTACGCACCGGGGTCAGACCCCGGGTGCGTACGAGGGGCCAGTTCACACGATTCGGCTCGTCTTGTTGCCCCAGTAGCGGTCCTTGAGCAGGCGTTTGTAGAGCTTGCCGGTCGGGTGCCGCGGCAGCTCCTCGGTGAAGTCGACCGAGCGCGGGCACTTGATCGGGGAGATGCGCGCCTTGCACCACTCGATCAGCTCGCGCTCGAGCTCGGGCCCGGCGTCCGCCATCGAGACGGGCTGCACCACAGCCTTCACCTCTTCGCCGAACTCCTCGTTGGGCACGCCCACCACTGCGCAGTCGGTCACCTTGGGGTGCCCGATCAAGCAGTTCTCCGTCTCTTGCGGATAGATGTTCACGCCGCCCGAGATGATCATGAACGCCTTGCGATCTGTTAGGAACAGCCAGCCATCCGCATCGACGAAGCCGACGTCGCCGAGCGTCGTCCAGCCCTGCGGGCAACGCGCGCTCGCCGTCTTCTCCGCGTCCTTGTGGTAGGTGTACTTCGCGGCGCTCTCGAAGTAGATGGTGCCGACCTCGCCGGTCGGCAGCTCGCTGAACTCGTCGTCGAGGATGTGCAGCTTCGCGTTCAGCGCGCGGCCGACGGAACCCTTGTGCTGCATCCATTCTTCGGAGTTGATCGCGACGAAGCCCTGGCCCTCGGTGCCGGCGTAATACTCGAACAGCACCGGGCCCCACCACCCGATCATCTTCTCCTTCACCTCCACCGGGCACGGCGCCGCCGCGTGGATCGCCACCTGCAGGCTCGACACGTCGTACTTCGCGCGCACCGCCTCGGGCAGCTTGCACATGCGCACGAACATGGTGGGCACCCACTGCGAGTGCGTGATGCGGTGGCGCTCGATCAACGCGAGCGCCTGCTCCGCGTCGAAGTGCTCCATCACGACGACAGTCGCGCCGACGCGCAGCATCGACATCGTGAAGCCGAGCGGCGCCGAGTGATAGAGCGGGGCGGGGGACAGATAGACCGAGTCGGGCGTTGCCTTGTACAGGCCCATGATCAACGCCATCAGCGCGGGCGTCGCCTGGCCGGCGGGCCCGTCAGGCAGCGGATGCTTCACGCCCTTCGGCCGGCCCGTCGTGCCCGACGAATAGAGCATCGGCGCGCCCTCGGATTCGTCCGCAATCGGCGTCTTCGGCTGCTTGCTCGTCGCGCGCTCCCAGCTCTCGAAGCCGGGCACGTCGCCGTTCACCGCGAAGCGCGCGATCAGCTTCGGGCACTTGCCGTCGAGCCCACGGGCGAGCTCCGACTTCTCACGCGACGAGATGAACACGCGCGCATCGCAGTCGCCGACGATGTACTCGAGCTCGGGGGCAGTGAGGCGCGAGCTCACTGCGGTGTAATAAATTCCCGCACGCTGCGCGGCCCACGCGATCGCGTGGTAGTGCGCGTTGTTCTCCATGCAGATCGCGATGTGGTCGCCGCGCGAGAGCCCCAGCGACCGCAACAAGTGCGCTCCCTGGTTCGAGCGCTCGTCGAGTTGGCGGTAGCTCACGATTTCGCCGCTGCCGGCCATCACGATCGCGGGCTTGTCGGGGAAGCTCTGGCTGTGCGTGCCGGGATACATCGGGGTCTCTCCGAGGCGAGGGGACACGAGCGTCGCAGCGGGCCCGGGGGCGGGCGAGCGGCAGCGAGAGGGCCCGAAACGAGTAGCGCAGCCCGCCGCAAGCTCGCGCGACTTCCCGCGGCCCGGCGCGGAGTTGCGCGCGGTTCCTTATGGTGCCCGCGATGCGGCTGATCGCCTCCAAGACCGAGCCTGGCTGGGTGGCCCACGCGCTCGCGCACTTCGACGACGTGCTGGTCGATCACGCGCACCTCGAGCTCAAGGCCGCAGGCACGGCGGTACGCCTGCTGTTCCAGTACCCGGATCGCCTCGCGCTGCAGGCGCCGCTGGCTGCGCTCGCGCGCGAGGAGCTCGCGCACTTTGAGGAGGTGCTCGCGCAGCTCGCGCGCCGCGGCGTCGCGTTCGGGCGCCAGCAGCCGAGCCAGTACGCGGGCCGGCTGCGCGCGGCGTCGCGTTCGCGCGATCCCGAGCGCCTCGTCGACACGCTGCTGTTCTGCGCGCTGATCGAGTCGCGCAGCTGCGAGCGGCTCGGGCTGCTCGCCGAGGCGCTGGGTTCGGTGGATGCCGAGCTCGCGCGCTTCTACGCCGGCCTCGAGCGCGCCGAGGCGCGACACCAAAATGTGTACGTCGAGCTGGCAGAGACGGTCGCGCCCCGCGACGAAATCCGCGGGCGTCTCGAGGAGCTCGCGAAGCACGAAGCCGGGGTGGTGGCGGCGCTGCCGCGTGCGGCGCGGCTCCATAGTTAGGGGAAGGCGTGGAGGGGAGCTCGGCGTGAGCGAACGGCGCATCGCGGTGAATGGCGTCGAGCTCGCCGTCGAAGAACACGGCGCGGGCGCGCGTCCGCTCGTGCTCGTGCACGGCTTCACCGGCTTCCGCCAGGATTTCGCGCCAGTGATCGATGCGCTCGTCTCGCTTGCGGGCCGCGTCGTCACGCTCGATCTGCGCGGCCACGGCGCGTCCACCCACACGGGCGACGCGGCCACTTACACTCTCGACGTGCTCAGCGAAGACGTGCGCGCCGCGCTCGTCGCGCTCGGCCTCGTGCGCTGCGATCTCGTCGGCCATTCGATGGGCGGCATGCTCGCGCAACGCGTCGCGCTGGCGGAGCCGCAGCGCGTCGCGTCGCTCGTGCTGTTGAGCACCTCGGCCGAGCCGCTCGCTTGGATCAACGAGGACGCGCTGAAGCTCGCGGCATACGTCGGGCGCGAGCAGGGCATGGCGAAGCTCGCGGAGATCCTTCGCGCGCGGGCTCCCGAGGATCCGGCGCGCACCCTCGCGGACCGGCGCCTCGAACGAACCTGGGGCACGGAGCGCTTCTGGGCGTGGCGCGACGCGCGCGTGATCGCGACGGACCCCGTCGCTTATCAGGCACTCGGCCTCGCGCTGAAGCACGCGCCGGAGTTTCGCGCACGCGTCACCGCGATCGAGTGCCCGGCGCTCGTGCTGGTGGGCGACCTCGACGGCGAGTTCGTCGCGGCGAGCCCGCGACTCGCCGCGGCGATTCCCGGAGCGCGTCACCTCGTGATTCCGGGCGCAGGCCATCAGCCACAGCTCGAAGCGCCTGAGGCGTGGCTCGCGGCCATGGGCGAGCACTTGGCGCGCGTGCGCGCCTAGCCCGTCATTGGATTCGCTGCGAGGACTTCAGCAGCTCGCCCATCCGCTGATGGACGAGATTGATCGCCTTCAGCGGGCGGAGCATGACCTTGAACTCAGTAATCAGTCGTTTGTCGTTCCACTGGATCAGGTCGACGCCGTTGACGAGCACGCCATCGAGCTCGGTTTCGAACTCGAGCAGAGCATCGGTCGGCCCCACGATTTCGCGCACGTAGCGAAAGCTGGGACTGAAGAGCACGTGAAACGCCGCGCTCAAGTACTGGGTCGCGAGCGCCTTGCCTCGCTGAGGCGTATGAACGATCGGCGAGTGGAACACCACCTCGTCCGCCAGCAACGCGCCAATGCCCGAGCTGTCGCGCGTTCGCACGAGTCGATGCCAGGTCTCGAGCGGATCATTCTTCACGACGGCCTCCTGCGTGGCGTGTGATTCCTAGCGCGCGCTCGCGAGCCGGGGCTCGAGCTCGAACCTCACCGGGATCCGCACCCAGCCGTAGAGCTGAGGCAGCTCGCGCGCGTTTCGCGCCGCCTCCTCGGCGGCGCCGTCGAGCAGCGGCGAGCCACTGCTCTCGACCGTAATCACTTCGGCCGCGCGGCCTGCGGGGTCGATGCGGAACTGGATGCGCGCGATGCCCTGAATTCCGCGCTCGCGGGCTGCTTGCGGGTAGACGACGGCAGCCTGTACGCGCTGCCGGATCGCCTCGAGCCGGGCCTGCGCGCTCGCGGGCACGGGCACGAGGTCGATCTCCGCGCGCACGTCCGGACGCGCATCCGCGTTGCCTTCTGCGCGGC
>JANNKN010000648.1:0-4192 GCA_031396315.1 Deltaproteobacteria bacterium | reverse complement strand
AGGAGGCCCTCCGTCCGTGGCCGCGGCGCTCGGCGTGTTGCTCGGGATCGTGCTCGTCGCGGCGGCGGCGGCCAACACGCTCAACATGTACGTCGAGCGCGACCGCGACGCGCTGATGGAGCGCACGCGCACGCGGCCGCTGCCGAGCGGCGAGATCTCGGCGCGCGCGGCGCTCCTGTTCGGCCTCGCGCTCTCCGCGCTTGCCACGATCGCGCTCTACGCCATCGCCGGCGCACCGGCGGCGGGGCTCGGCGTCGCGTCGATTCTTTTTTACGTGTTCGTCTACACGATCTGGCTGAAGCCGCGCACGGCCTACAACGCGGTGATCGGCGGCGCGGCTGGCGCAGCGGCGCCGTTGATCGCCGACGCCGCAGTGAACGGCAGCGTCGGCTGGCCCGGCCTGCTGTTGTTCTCGATCGTGTTCTTCTGGCAGCCGCCGCACGTGTGGGCGATCGCGCTCTATCGCAAGAGCGATTATGCCGCGGCGGGCATCCCCATGATGCCGGCGCTGGTCGGCGACGAGCGCACGCGCCGCCGCATGCTCTGGTACACGCTCGGCCTGCTGCCCGTCACGATCCTGCCGACGCCGCTCGGGTTGCTCGGCCCTATCTACTTGGTGGCCGCGATCGCGCTCGGCGCGTGGTTTACGTGGGGGGTCGTGCAGTTGATCCGCGAGCGCACCGACGCGGCGGCACGGCGCGTGTTCCGCATCTCGCTCATGTACCTGGCTGCGCTGTACCTAGCGATGCTCGTGGATCTGCTCGCTCCAAAGCTGCTCGCGTAGCGGAGAAGCCGGGCCGTGGATCTCTCCGGGCTGCCCGCGCTCAACGCCACGCTGAATGCGATCGCGACCGTGCTGCTGCTGCGGGGCCGCGCGCTGGTGAAGCGCGGGCGGATCGAAGCGCACCGGCGCGTGATGCTCGCGGCATTCGCGGTCTCGAGCGTGTTTCTCGCGAGCTACGTCGCGCACAAAGTTTCGCGCTCGTTCGAGAACACGACATTCAACGCAGCCGGCGCCGCGAAGACTGCTTATCTCACACTGCTCGTGAGCCACGTGGCGCTGGCGGCGCTCGTGCCGTTCCTCGCGCTGGCACTGATTCGCCTCGGCCTGCGCGGCGAGATCGCGCGGCACCGCCGCCTCGCGCGCGTGGCGTGGCCGATCTGGCTCTACGTCTCGATCACCGGCGTCGTGATTTACGTGCTGCTGTATCACCTGAATCCGGCGCCGCTCCAATGAGGCAGTGCGCCGCGGCGGGTCGTGAAGAGCGCGTGCAAATCGCCGGCTCGGCGCCAGTTTCCGCGCGCCGCTCCCTTGAAAATCGAAGGGCGCCCGCTCACACTGCGCGCCGCTTCTCGGCGAGCGCGCCGCTGTGATCCGATGAGCCCGCCGCGCGCGTGAACCCGGCGAGAGCACGCGTGCAAGGACCCCCATGAAGTCGACTCGACTGTTCGCCGCTTGCTTCGTCTCACTGGCGCTCCTCGGCACCCCGTCACTCGCCGCCGCGCAGGCTGCTGAGCCCAACCAGGCGCGCGGCAAGCAGTTCTTCGCACTGTGCGCCACGTGCCACGGCGATGCGGCGGAAGGCAACCAAGCGCTCGGCGCGCCGGCGATTGCGGGCCTGCCCGCCTGGTACGTGCAGGGCCAGCTGGTGAAATTCTCGACCGGCCTACGCGGCAAGCACTTCGACGACCACGAGGGCATGCGCATGCGCCCGATGTCGCTGTGGCTGACCGCTGCCCGGCACGCAGAGCAAAATCTGAGCGGCGAGGCGGCGGATCCGACCGAGATCGACCCGAACATCCGCGACGTCGCGGCGTTCGTGGCGGCGCTGCCGGCGACCCCCCCTGCACCGGTGCTCACGGGCGGCAACGTCGCGAACGGCGAGATCGCGTACGCGGCTTGCGGTTCGTGCCACGGCCAGAACGGCGAGGGCACGGAGGCGGTCTCGGCGCCGCCGCTCGTCGGGCAGAGCGATTGGTACTTGCTCCGATCGCTGCAGAAGTACAAGGGCGGCGTGCGCGGCTATGACGCAGAGAAAGATTCACTCGCGTTCATGATGGCAGCCATGTCCGGCGCGCTGCTCTCTGATGAGCAAGCGATGCGGGACGTGGTCGCCTTCATCGGGACCATGAAAAAGTAGGGAGCCGAGCGATGTCGAAAGTGCGACAGCCTGATGATCTCGTTTCGGGCGCCTTCTGGCTCACGATGGCTGGCCTCGCGGCTTGGATCGCGGCCGCCTTCTACATCATTCTGAGCTGAGGTGGCCGTGGACATCTTCAATTTCACCAGGCTCCCCGCGCTCTCGACCTTCGCCGGTAACGTCGACGACGTGATCGGCTGGGTCACGGTGGCCGTCGGCTTCTGGTTCATCCTGACCGAGTTCGTGTTCTTCTACTTCATTCTGAAATACCGGAAGAAGTACTCGCCGAAGGCCGCGTACATCACCGGCGAAGAGCCGGATCTGAAGCGCTGGATCACGCGCCCGCACAACGCGATTCTGGTGTTCGACGTGCTGATCGTGATCATCGGCGTGAAGGTTTGGGTGCAGGTGAAGCAGACGTTGCCGCCGGAGCCCGTGCCGCACGTTCGCGTCGTCGCGCAGCAATGGGCGTGGAGCTTCGTGCATCCGGGCCCGGATGGTCAGCTCGACACGTCCGACGACATCAAGACGGTCGACGACCTGCACATCCAAGCGAATCAGTCGTACATCTGGGAGCTCGAGGCGCGCGACGTGATGCACAGCTTTTCGATCCCGACGATGCGGCTCAAGCAGGACGCCATCCCCGGTCGCGTGATCAAGGGCTGGTTCGACGCGAACGCGGTCGGCGTCTACGAGATCCAATGCGCAGAGATCTGCGGCATCGGGCACGGCTTGATGCCGGGCAAGCTGCACGTCGAAGACGCTGCCACGCACACCGCGTGGGTGCAGGCGAATTCGCCCGCATCGCGCATTGCCGCGAACTAGTTAGGGGCGAAGAACATCATGGCCCACGCAGTCGACCACGCTCCCGGCCACGACGACCATGGCCACCACGAGCAAAGCTTCTTCCTGAAGTATCTGTGGTCCACCGACCACAAGATGATCGCCATGCAATACCTGTTCACAGGCATGTTCATGGCGCTGATCGGCGGCTTCTTCGCCTACGTGTTCCGGATGCAGAACGCATTCCCCGGCGCGGATGTGCCGGGCTTCGGCATGGTGACGCCCGCCGACTACAACATGCTCGTCACCAACCACGGCACGATCATGATCTTCTGGGTGGCGATGCCGGTGCTGGTCGCGGCCTTCGGGAATTTCCTGATTCCTCTGATGGTCGGCTGCGACGACATGGTGTTCCCGAAGCTGAACCGGCTCTCGTATCAGATCTTCCTGCTGTCGGCGATCGTGCTGATCGCGGGCTTCTTCGTGCCCGGCGGCGGCTTCGGCGGAGCCTGGACGGCGTACCCGCCGCTCTCGGCCGTGGGCAATTTCAATCTGACTCCGCTCGGCTCCTCGTTCTGGGTGGTTGCGGTGGCGCTCGAGTTCGTCGCCTTTCTGTTGGGCGGCATCAACTTCATCACGACTTCGATGAACTCGCGCGCGCCAGGCATGAAGCTCTACGACATTCCGATCGTGGTCTGGACGATCGTGATCGCGTCGATCCTGTTCATGGCGTCGGTCGGCCCGCTGATTGCGGGCGCGATCATGCTGCTCTTCGACCAAAACATCGGCACCGGCTTCTTCGACCCGGGCAAAGGCGGCGACCCGGTGCTCTGGCAGCACCTGTTCTGGTTCTTCGGGCACCCCGAGGTGTACGTCGTACTGCTGCCCGCACTCGGCATGGTCGCCGAGGTGATGTGCGTATTCTCGCGCAAGAAGCTGTTCGCGTATCGCACGGTGCTCTACACGATGTTCGGCACGGGCATCCTGAGCTTCACGGTGTGGGCGCACCACCAGTTCATCTCGGGCATCGATCCGCGCATGGCGAACGTCTTCACGATCACCACGCTGCTGATCTCCGTGCCGATCGCGGAGATGTGCTTCGTCTACATCGCGACGCTCTACAAGGGCTCGATCACGCTCTCGACGCCGATGCTGTGGGCGCTCGGCTTCATGGCGACGTTCTTGATCGGCGGCGTGACGGGCATCTATCTGGGGACCGCCGGCTCGGACATCTACTTCCACGACACCTACTTCGTGCTCGCCCATTT
>JANNKN010000613.1:0-2727 GCA_031396315.1 Deltaproteobacteria bacterium | reverse complement strand
GCCTTGTGCGCCTTGCACCACGCTGCGCAGGAACTCCCCCAGATCCGGGTGTTCCAGCAGCCCCGCTTCCGCGAGGCGCGCGGCGGCGATTGCGCGCACTTCGCTGACGCTCGCGGCGTCGAGCGCGCGGCGCGCGTCGTCGGCGGCGGTGTGGCTGTCGAGCGCGCGCACGATTTCTTTGACGAGCGGCACGGCGCTCGCGACACCTGATAACTCGCCGAGGCCGAGGCCCACCAGGATCGGCACCGCCAGCGGGTTGCTCGCCATCTCGCCGCAGACCGAAATATCGATGCCGGCTTTGCGCGCGGCGCGCACGCTGCGATCGATTAGGGCGAGCACCGCGGGGTGCAGCGGGTCGTAGAGGTGCGCGACGCGCTCGTTGCCGCGGTCGACGGCGAGCGTGTACTGGGTGAGGTCGTTGGTGCCGATCGAGAAGAAGTCGCACTCGCGCGCGAGCACGTCGGCGATCACTGCAGCCGCCGGTACCTCGATCATGACGCCGACGGGGATCTTCGCATCGAACGGCACATCGGCGATCGCGAGCTCGCGCTTCGTCTCCTCGACGAGCTCTCGCACGCGCCGGATCTCCTCGACCGCGGAGACCATCGGGATCAGCACGCGCACGTTGCCGTGAGCGCTCGCGCGCAGGATCGCGCGCAGCTGCGCACGGAACGGCTCGAGGTGCGAGAGCGAGAGCCGGATCGAGCGCCAGCCGAGCTGCGGATTCGCCTCGAGCTCGGTCTCGAGCTGCGGAATCGCTTTGTCGCCGCCGAGATCGAGCGTACGAATCGTCACGGGCCGCGGCTTCATCGCGGCCGCCACCTGCTCGTAGAGCTTCTCCTGCTCCTCCTCGGTCGGAAAGCCGCGATGTACGAGCGCGAGCAACTCGGTGCGGAACAAGCCGATGCCCTCGGCACCGTGGCGCTCGACGAGGCGCAGATCGGAGAGCAGCCCCGCATTCGCGGTGAGGCGCACGCGGTGGCCATCGCGCGTCTCCGCGGGCCGCTCGGCGAGCGCGTCGAGGTGCTCGACCGCGACCAGCGCGCGCTGCTGTGCTTTCGAGTAGGCGCCGCGCATCTCGTCGTCGGGTGAGAGAATCAGCCGGCCCGCGTCGCCGTCGACGATCGCGAGCTCGCCGGCGCGCGCCGTCTGGAAGATTCCGGCGACGCCCGTCACCGCGGGGATCTCGAGGGCGCGCGCGAAGATCGCGCCGTGCGAGGTCGGGCCGCCGTGCTCGGAGACGACCGCCGCGACCTTCTCCACGTCGAGCGTCGCGAAGTGGGCGGGCAGCAGCGACGACGCCACCACGATCGCGCCTTCGGTGAGCGGCTGATCGTGGTGCCGGACGCCTAATAAACGCGCGGCCACGCGCTGGCCGACGTCCTGGATGTCCACGCCGCGCTCACGGAAGTACGCGTCGTCGAGCGCGCCGAACATGCGCGCGTACTCCGCGAGCACACGCTTCAGCGACTCGAGCGCGTTGCCCGTTCGCGCGAGCTCGGCCTGCAGCTTCTGCACGAAGCCCTTGTCTTCGAGGATCTGGATGTGCGTGTGAAAGACGGCCGCGAAATCCGGGCCGAAGCGCTGCGTCACGTCCTCGCGCAGATCCTGCAGCTCGCGGCGCGCCTCCTCGAGCGCGTTCTCGAGGTCGCGCTGCTCCTGCGCCGAGTCCTTGTTCGGGGCGTACTCGACGTGCTCGAGGTCGACCGCATCGCCGAGGAAATAGAGCGGCCCGATCGCGATGCCGCGCGAAGTGGCGATGCCCTTCAGCACCGCGTTGCGCTCCGCGCGGTGCGCGGGCGCGGGCGGACGCACGGCGGGCGCACCACCGAGTTCCTGGATCAGGCGCGAACGCCGCTCCTCGCCGCCGGCGACGACCGCGAGCAGCTGCGCGTTCATCACGACCGGCGCGATCAGCTGCGCGCACGTCTCGAGCAGCTCCACCTCGGGATCGCCGAAGCTGCGCGCCTCGCGCGTCTGCACGACCAGCACCCCGATCGTGAAGCCCTCGCCGGTGAGGCCCCGCACTTTGAGCGGCGCTGCGGCCAGCGAAGCGAACTGCTCTTCGCGCGTCTCCGGGAAGTAGCGGTAGGCGGGGTGCTGCTGCGCGTCGGCGAACGCTTCCGCCTCGCCGCGCGCCGCCACGTGGCCGACGAGGCCCTCCCCGACCGCGAGCTTCACATGGCCGACGGAGGCCTTGTCGAGGCCCACCGTGGCGGAGAGGGTGAGCGCTGCGCGGTCGGCACTCGTCAGGTAGACGGAGCAGACATCCGCATCGAGTCGCTTGGCGACGAGGTCGGTGACGTTGTCGAGCGTCTCTTTGAGATCGTGCGAGTGCGAGACGATGCCGGCGATGTCGGCAATCAGGGCTCCGCGCTCTGCGCTGCGCTCGGGAATCTTGGGCCTCACGTGTGTTCGCGCGATGGTAACCCGGGGAGGGTGGAGTTCGGTGGGGAGTTCTCGATGCGAGGGTGCTCGGTGCGAGCAGCGCGTGCGGCGGCGGGGGCCGGCTGCGCGCGATGGCTCGCTTCGGCCCTTTGGTGGGAAGTGACGCGGCTGCGCTCCGCGTCGTTGGGTGGGAAGGCGGGCGTTTCGTTGGGGCCTCGCTGTGCTTGATTCGCGCGCAGCCGGCCCCCGCCGCCGGACGCTTTTGCTGGCGCGAGAGGATCGATCCCGAACACGAAACGTTCGAGGGGGGACGGGCGAAGATTCCGGGCCGTTGAGGCC
>JANNKN010000583.1:0-2455 GCA_031396315.1 Deltaproteobacteria bacterium | reverse complement strand
CAGCACGCGCTTGCGAAGCTCGGTGTGCCGCGGCGGATCGAGCGACAGCAGCGTCGGCAGCTGATCCGTGAAATCTCCGAGCTGCATCCCCTTTGCCTGCGCCGAGTACAGCTCCGCGTTCCGCGACACCGCGAGCACGTCGGCGTGCTTCATCACCGCCCAATAACCACCGACGCCAGGCATCTCCTGCCACGAAACCGGTTCGCGCATGCGCACCTCCGCATACACCTCATGCGGCGGCCCCGAATCCGACAGCACATCAATATCGAGCAAATGCTTCATGCGACCCCCAACCAGCGCCAATGCCCGAGTGAAGCACGCTAGAAGAGTGACGGACACACGCCTCGACGGCGTGTGTCCGTCAGCCTCCCCAACAGAAACGCCTCCGATCGCCGGACGTCTCGGATGCGGGCGCCGAAGCGTGGTGCGACCCGGAGGCGGGGGCGGCAGGGGCCGCGGAGGCGAAATCAACCGGAGGCCGGGCCCAACACCGCGCAACATCACGCCCAGCTGCGACGCGTCTCCGATTCGCCCCGCAACCGCCAAGGCCCGGACGAGGCATTCGCCGAAGCGGCCCCTGCCGCCCCCGCCTCCGGAGACGCGACGACTCCCGAACCTCCGCCCAACTCCCTACCGCGACCGAAGTCGCTGCAACGCTTTTGTGACCGCTGCCAAAGCCGAAGGCCGATCGCTCGACAACGCCCGCTTTTGCAGCTCATCGATGCGCGCCATCAGCGCCACGCGTTCGCCGAGGAATTGCGCGACCGCCGCTGCTGCATCCGGTTCCCCAGAACGAAGCACGTCGCTCGTGAGCTCCGCGTGCAGATCGAGCAGTTCGCCCCGTAACAGCTCCATTTCCACGCGATCCCACGAATCGCTCGGCCACGCGCGGGAGATCCGCTCGTACGTCCAGTTCAGCCCAGTGCGCTCGCCGAGCGCCGTATAGGCGACTGTCGTGGACGAGAGTGGAGCGGAGGTCTGTTCGCTCACGAGCAGCATCGAGACGCCGTGATCCGCGACGGATGCGCTCGCGACGTCGCGCGCGAGCTCGTCGGCGAGGCCGCGCGCGACGAAGCGCGTGCGCACGTCGTCGCCGCGCGTGAGCGAGCTTTGCGCGGGCAGATCGGCGCGCAGTGCGCGCAGCTCCGCGAGGCCCGCACGCCAGCGCGCGACGCGCTCGGGCGCGGGGTTCGCGATGCCGCGCCGCACGAGCAGCCGCGCGACACCGCGCAGCGCGCGATCTTGCACGAGCAGCGCGTCGTACACCCCTTCGCGCTCGCCGGCGCTCGCCAGCACGCGCTCGCGATAGTCGAAATCCGCGAGGATCTCGTGCGCGAGCAGCAGCGCATTTGCGACGACGTGGGTGTCGGTCTCGAGCTCGCGACAGAGCAACGGAATCAGCGCGACGCCGCCGGTGTCGATCAACCGGTTGGTCGCGACCATCGCGCCGATCTCGCGGCGCAGGCGATGCTGCGCGAGCGCTTGGGGATACTTCATCGCGAGCCTCTCCGGGAAGTACGCGAGGTAGAGATCCGCCGCGAAGGGCGGCAGCTCCCACTGGGTCGCGGCGAGTAGCGCGCGGCCGAGCTGAAGCTTCGCGAGGCCGAGCAACCAGGCGAGCTCCGGGCGCAACAGGCCTCCGCCGCGCGCCTCGAGCGTCGCGGCATCGGGCAGCTTGCCTTGCGCCGGGCTCATACCCTCGGCCTTGCACAGGAACTCGGTGGCCCACGCGAAGCCTTCGCGATCGAGCTTCGCGCGGCGCTCGTCGAGCGAGAGCACGAGGGCCTGCGCGGCGTTATGCGCGAGCACCCGCTCGCAGCTCTCCTCCGCCATCTCGAGCAGCAGCGCGTCGCGCTCTGCGCGCGTGAGCGCACCGCTCGCGAGTCCCGGTGCCAGGGCGATCTTGAGGTTCACCTCGTGGTCGGAGAGATCGACGCCGGCGGAGTTGTCGATCGAATCCATCTCGAGGCGCACGCCGGCGGCAGCGGCTTCGCCGCGCGCGTCCTGCGTGAAGCCGAGGTTGCCGCCCTCGGCGACGACGCGTGCGCGCAGTTCGCGTCCATCGACGCGCACGGCGTCGTTCGCGCGGTCGCGCACATCGGCGTGAGTTTCGTCGGCGCTCTTCACGTAGGTGCCGATGCCGCCGTTCCAGAGTAAATCGACGCGCATGCGCAGCGCCGAGCGAATCACCGCTTCGCCCGAGGCCGTGGCGCCCTCGATGCCGAGCATCGCGCGCGCCGCGGGCGAGAGTGCGATGCGACTCGCGTCGCGGCGAAATACGCCGCCGCCCTGGGAAATCTTCGCGCCGTCGTAATCAGTCCACGACGAGCCCGGCTTTTCGAACAGGCGCTTGCGCTCTTGCCAAGCGCTCTCGGGGTCGGGATCCGGATCGAGGAAGACGTGTCGGTGATCGAAGGCCGCGAGCAGCTGCACGCGCCGCATCAACACGAAGCCG
>JANNKN010000578.1:0-1240 GCA_031396315.1 Deltaproteobacteria bacterium | reverse complement strand
GCTGCGGCGGCGCGCGGCGCGCGCGGCGGAACGGGTGCGGGCTCACGTCGCGTGAGCCGCGCAGTCGCGACCGGTGCGACGGGCGCGCGCGCGGGCGAGAGCCGATCGCGCACCGCCGCGGCAGCTTCCTCGCTCTTTCCGAGCACGACCGCAATTGCCGCCTCCGCCGCGCCGAGCGCGACGATCGAGGGATTCTCCAGCTGATCGCTGCCGCACGCCGCGACCAAGGCGACGGCGCCTTCGCTGTCGCGTTCGAGGTGGCGCACGGCGAGCGCAGCGTCGAGCGGCAGCCGATCCGCGTCGTCGATCAGCAGCACGAGGCGCATCCGCTTCGTCGCTGCGCGCAGCGCCACGACTGGATCCTGCGTGGCGTCGATGCCGAGGCGATCGAGGCACCAGCGCGCGATGCCCGAGAAGTCGAGCGTCGGCACCGGCACGTAGGCGGCGCGAAAGTCGGCGGGCGGCGCGGACTCGAGCGCGCGCAACACAGCGCTCTTCCCGCTCCCGCAGTCGCCGTGAATCAGGATCACCGTGTCGATTCCTCTCGTGCGAAGCTTCTCAGGTTTGGCCCGCCCGATGCAACTCGCTTCGCGCTGCGCCCGCGTTGCGCGTGGGCTGCGCGCTCAGCTGCGTCCCGCCAGCTTCGGCCCCGGCGTGAGCCCCTTCGACAGCTCGAGCATTCGCTCGATCGGCGCGAGCGCCTTCACCCGCACGGCTTCGGGCACCGTCACCTCGGGCTTCAGGTCGCGGAGACACAGATAGAGCTTCTCGAGCGTGTTGAGGCGCATGAACGGGCAACGGTTGCATGAGCAGCTCGCATCGATGCCGGGCGCCTGGATCAAAGTCTTCTGCTTGCCCGCTGCGGCGAGCTGCTTCTCGATCTCGTGAAACACGCCGTCCTCGGTGGCGATGATCAACGTGTCGGCCGGCGACTCGACGGCGCGCTTGATGATGCCGGTCGTCGACGCGACGAAGTCTGCTTGCGCGAGCACCGCGCTCTCGCACTCGGGGTGCGCGAGCACTTCGGCGCGCGGGTTGCGAACCCGGAGCGCGGCGAGCTCCTTGGCGCTGAACTGTTCGTGCACGATGCATGCGCCCGGCCATACGATCAGGTCGTCGCGCCCGAGCTGCTCACCCATCCACTTCGCGAGATGGCGGTCCGGTGCGAGGATCAGCTTCTGCCCGTCGAAGTGGCGCGCCATCGCCACCGCGTTCGACGAGGTGCAGATCAGATCGCTCA
>JANNKN010000575.1:0-6000 GCA_031396315.1 Deltaproteobacteria bacterium | reverse complement strand
CCACTCCGGCTAAACCTTACCCAGATTGCATCCGATCAACATCTCTTGTAAGGTCAAAGACATGCGCCGCCCGACGGCCAAGAGCCTCACGCTCGATCTGCTCTCCTCGCTGCGCGGGGCGGCGATGCCCGTCTCCGCGCTGGTTGCCGCCGCGAAGCTGTTTCGCATCGACGAGAATGCGCTGCGCGTCGCGATCGCGCGGCTGCTCCACGGCGGGCAGCTCGCGCGCGACGAGCGAGGCCAGTACCGGCTCGGAGAGGCCGCGCACGCGATCGATCAGCGCGTGCTCGGCTGGCGCGGGGCGGAGCTGCGCATCACCCGCTGGAGCGGCGGCTGGTGGCTCGTGCGCGCGGGCGCGCTGCCTCCGGCGCGCACGCGGGAACGCCGCGATCGCGAGCGCGCGCTCGCACTGCTCGGCTTCGCCGAGCTGGCGCCTGGGCTCGCGCTGCGCCCTGATAACTTGCGGGCGGAGCTGGGCGAGCTGCGCGCCGAACTCCCCGAGCTGGGACTCGAAGGCGACGCACTGGTCGCACTCGTGCAGGAGCTCGACGCTGACAGCGACGCGCGCGCACGCGCGCTCTGGAAGCGCGACGCGTTCGCGGCGACGTATCGCCGCTCGCTCGCGGAGCTCGAAGCGAGCGAGCTGCGGCTCGCGGCGCTGCCCGAGGAGCGCGCGCTGGTGGAGTCGTTCTTGCTCGGTGGCCGCGTGATCCGTGAGCTGGTGCTCGACCCGCTGCTGCCGGAGCCGCTCGCGCCGGAGGCGGAGCGCCGTGCGCTCGTCGCTGCGATGCGCCGCTACGACCGCGCGGGCCGCCGCGCCTGGGCCAGCTTCATGTCGCGCTACGGCGCGCCGCACGTTTCGTCACCTGCACACGGCGAGCGCACGCTTTCGCTCGCAATCGCTTAGGGAGAACGCGTCATGGCCGAAGCCGTCGTCGAACGACACACCGCCGAGGGCAATCTTACGTGGCGCGAGCGGCTCAGCCGCGAGGAGATCGCCGAGCTGCTGCGCTTCGAAGATTGGCGCAGCTGGGGCTCGATCGCGTTCAACTGGGCGGTGGTGTTTGCGTCGATGGCGCTGGTCGCGTGGTGGCCGCACACCCCGACGCTCGCGCTACCGATCGTGATCGCACTGTTTCTGATCGGCGCTCGCCAGCTCGGTTTCGCAGTGCTGATGCACGAAGCGTCGCATCGCTCGCTGTTCGGCAGCCGCGCCGTCAACGACTGGGCCGGGCAGTGGCTGTGCGCGTTCCCGATCTGGAGCGACACGCTCGTGTACCGCGCTTATCACTTGCAGCACCACGCGCACACCGGCACGCCGCGCGACCCGGATCTCGGGCTGATCGCGCCGTTCCCGATCACGCGCACGAGCCTACGGCGCAAGCTCGTGCGCGACCTAACAGGCCAAACGGGCGTGAAGTTCGCGCGCGCGGCGTTCGCGCGTAGCCTGAAGCGCTGGAGCGATCCCGACGGGCGGCGCGCGACGACCGGCGTGCTCATCACGAATGCGCTGCTGCTCGGCGCGCTCGCCGCGCTCGGACACGCGGAGCTCTACTTGTTGTGGGTCGGCGCGTGGCTCACCACCAACACGCTCGTGACGCGCATCCGCTCGATCGCCGAGCACGCGCTCACGCCGAACGCCGACGACCCGCTCGGCAACACGCGCACGACCGTGCTCCGCTGGTGGGAGCGCCTGCTGATCGGCCCGAACCGCGTGAACTATCACCTCGAGCATCACCTGCTGATGACCGTGCCGCACTACAAGCTGCCGCGGATGCACGCGCTGCTGGGCGCGCGCGGACTGCTCGAGCACGCCTGCGTCGAGCGCGGCGGCTACGCGACCATTCTGCGTCGCGCGGCGAGCAAGGCGTAGCGGCTACCGCTTGCCGTAGATCAACACCAAGTTGCGCGAGTAGACCATCCAGCCGAAGGCTTGGCCGATCACGAACACCGGGTCGCGGCGGTGGATGGCGTAGGCGAGCGTGATCAGGCTGCCGACCAACGAGAGCCACCAGAAGGCGATCGGCATGTGGCTCTGTTGGCGGCGCTCGGACGCGATCCATTGCACGGCGAAGCGCGAAAAGAAGAGGGTCTGACCGATCATCCCGAGCGCGGTCCAGGCCGTCCAGTTCGCGGGATTGAGGAACGCGGGCAAGCTCATGGGCTCTCCTCGGCGCGCACGCTCGCGGAGGGCTCACGGCGCGGCAAGCGCGCTTGACGCTCCCTCCCCCCTCCCCGACTCTGCGTCCCCTTCGCGCGAGCGCTCAGCGGCGCCGCGCACACCGCCTCGGGAGCCCCCTCATGAGCGCCGTCAGTTCTACGCAGGTCCTCGACGCTCTGCGGCCGATCATCGATCCGGATTTCGGGAAGAGCATCGTCGAGCTCGGCTTCATCAAGAACCTGCGCATCGAGGGCGGCGCCGTCACGTTCGCGATCGAGCTGACGACGCCCGCCTGCCCGGTGAAGGCCGAATTCGAGCGCGCCGCGAACGAGCGCGTGAAGGCGCTGCCCGGGGTGACGAGCGTGGCCGTCACGATGACCTCGAACACGCGCGGCCGTAGCGCGCTACCCGGCGCCGACAAGGGCGACGTGCTCCCTGGCGTGCGCAACACGATCGCGGTGGCCTCGGGTAAAGGCGGCGTCGGCAAGAGCACGACTGCGGTGAACCTCGCGCTCGCGCTACGCGAGAGTGGCGCGCGCGTCGGCATCCTCGACGCCGACGTCTACGGCCCCTCGCTCCCGCTCCTGCTCGGCGTGAAGGAACGCCCCGTCAGCGAAGAGCGCGGCGGCAGGAAGCTCATCACTCCGCTCGAGGCCTACGGGATGAAGGTGATGTCGATGGGCTTCTTCATCAACGAAAACTCGCCGGTGATCTGGCGGGGCCCGATGGTGCACGGCCTGATCCGGCAGTTTCTGGTCGATGTCGAGTGGGGCGAGCTCGACTACCTCGTGATCGATCTTCCGCCCGGTACCGGCGACGCAGCGCTCACGCTCACGCAGAACGCCCCAATCTCGGGTGCTGTGATCGTCACCACCGCCAACGACCTCTCGATCATCGACGCTCGCAAGGGCCTGAAGATGTTCGAGAAGGTGGATGTGCCGGTGCTCGGGATCGTCGAGAACATGGCTTACTTCGTGCCGCCGGATCTGCCCGATCGCAAGTATTGGATCTTCGGCAAAGACGGCGGCAAACGCGTCGCGGACGAGCTCGGTGTAGATTTCCTCGGTGAAGTGCCGATCGACACGCGGGTGGTCGAGGGCGGCGACCTGGGCCGGCCGATCCTCGTGTACGCACCCGAGGCCCCCGCGGCCGCAGCGTTTCGTGCGATCGCGGGCACGGTGGCGCGCAAGCTCGCAGTGCTCGCGGAACGCACGCCGAAGCTCGCCGACTCGAACATTTCGTGGGTGACGAGCACCAACTGAGAGCGCAGACTGCCGCCGCATCGCCAAGTGTTGCAGCGCAGCCGAGCCCAAGCAGCCTTTGCGATCGGAGTCGAAGCGTGGCGAGTGAGCGAGTGACGAAGAGCCTCAAGCCGAAGTTGTTGCGCGACGAGCATCTGGCGTTCCTGCAGGGTTTCCTGCGGCGCCCCCAACAAGTCGCCTCGGTGGTGCCGAGCTCGCGCTTTCTCGAGCGGCGGCTCGTATCGCTCGCCGGCATCGAGCACGCGAGCCTGGTCGTCGAGCTCGGCCCCGGCACCGGCGGCACGACGCGCGCGCTACTCGCTGCCCTGCCCACGCACGCGAAGCTGCTCTGCATCGAGCTCGATCCCGATTTCGCGGCGCTGCTGATGCGCGAGCCCGATCCGCGCCTGATCGTCCACCAGGGCAGCGCCGAGCAACTCGCAGAGATCCTCGCCGCCTATGGTCTCGGCTCGCCAGACGTGGTGATCTCCGGCATCCCGTTCTCGATCATCCCGGCTGCTGTCGGGGTGCGCATTCTCGAGAGCATCCGCGGTGCACTGGCGCCCGGCGGCAGCTTCCTCGCTTATCAGGTGCGCGGCACGGTGGCCGAGCTCGCGAAGCCGCTGCTCGGCGAGCCGGATACGACGCTCGAGCTGCTGAACATTCCCCCCGTGCGCGTGTTTCGCTGGCACGTCGGTGCGCAGCGCGCGAAGCCCGCGAGCGCGAGCCCTGCGCACCCTGCGTGCGGCTCGGTCAGCGCTTAGGGCGCGACCGCGAGGCTGCGCGCTCAGCGCCCGACGAGCAGCTCGGGGTAGAGGATCGGCGCGACCGCGATGGATTCGCCCGCCTGCGCCCTCGCCATGAATGCTTCGAACGTGAACGACTCGAGCGTGATGCGCGGATCGGGCGTGAAGAACGATTCCGGGATCGTGACGTTCTTGCCCTCGAGATCCTTCGACCAGGCGATGTAACGCGTCTCGCTCTCCGCGCCGCTCTGGCGATCCCAGGCGCGCGCGACGAGCGGCAGCTTCTCCTCGCCCGTGCTGACGCACACCTCGCGGCGCCCCGACTGATCGGTGATGCGGTAGAGATCGCAGGCGCCCTCGCCCGTGCCTTCGGTCTTCACCTTCTCCGCACCCAGCGTCATCAGCGTCTGTTGCTCGGTGCCGAACGGGCGGCCGCGCTTCGCATCCTCGGCGATCGCCTTCGCGCTGCGCAGAATCGAAGTGCCCTTGCCCGTGAGCGCGTCGACTACGATGTAGCGATCGCCCTTCACGTACGTGATCACGACGTGCCCGCCGACCACGAGCTCCGCGCGCAGCGCCGCGCCCTTCGACCACAGCCGCTCGACGCGCGGCGCGCCCGCGCCGCTCGTCAAGCGCTCGGCGTGCCACGAATCCGCAGACGCGGTGCTGGCGGCGAGGGCGAACATCATCAGCGCGAGGCGGGGAAACATGCTTTGGGGCTCCGAGCTGTGCCGAGCCGAGTCGGACGGCAAAACAATGGTTTGAAGGGGCGCGCAGCTTACCATCGCGGGTCATGGGACCCATCCGCGTCGCACTCTCGATTGCAGGCTCCGATCCGACGGGAGGCGCGGGCCTTCAGCTCGATCTCCAGGTGTTTCGCGCGCTTGGAGTGCACGGCTGCGCCGTGCCGACGGCGCTGACCGTGCAAGACACCGCCGGCGTGCATAGCGTGCTGCCGCTGTTCCCGAATGTCGTGACCGAGCAGCTGCGCGTGCTGCTGCGCGACGTTCCGCCCCACGCGGTCAAGCTCGGGATGCTGGCGAGTGACGACGTGCTGCGCGCGGTCGAGTTCGGGCTCGACGTGTTACGCGGCCTGCCCGTCCCGCTCGTGATCGACCCGGTGCTGCGCGCGAGTGGGGGCAAGGAACTGCTGCAGCGCCGCGCGATCCCCGGGCTGCGCGCGTTGATCGGCCGCTGCGCGCTGGTGACGCCGAACCTCGCCGAGGCCGAGACGCTGTGCGAGCGCGACGTCTCGACGCGTGCGGGCATCGAGAGCGCGGCGAAGCACCTAATCACCGAGCTCGGTGCAGGCGCCGCGCTCGTGAAGGGCGGGCACCGAGAAAGCGACGCCGACGACTGTCTCGCCCTGCGAAGCGAAGCGGGCGTCGAGCTGCGCTGGCTCGCGGGCGCGCGCATCCCGGGCAGCGACGTGCACGGCACGGGCTGCGCGCTCAGCGCTGCGATCGCAGCGCGGCTCGCGCGCGGAGACGCGCTGCCCGCGGCGGTGGAGACAGCGCGCGCGTTCGTGCGCGAGGCGATCGCGAACGCGCGAGCGATCGGGGCTGGGCGGCGGGTGTTGGGGTTCGGTGCCGAGGGATGAGCGCTCGCGCTCAGCGTGCCGCCACCACCCGAATCTCCACCCAGTACTGCGGCGCCGCGAGCTTTGCCTCGACACAGGCGCGCGCGGGCGTGTTGCCCTGCACGACCCACGGATCCCACGCCTCGTTCATACCGGCGTAGTGGCGGATGTCGCTCAGCCAGATCGTCGCGGTGAGAATCTTGCTCTTGTCGCTGCCGCCCTCGGCGAGCAGGCGGTCGATCTGCGCGAGGATCTGCGCGGTCTGCTGCTTCG
>JANNKN010000559.1:0-2166 GCA_031396315.1 Deltaproteobacteria bacterium | reverse complement strand
GTGAACGTGTACTCGTACGGCTGCGGGCCAGCGGCTTGCACGAGCCGCTGCCCGATCGTGTCGATGTACTCGTGGACGACGTCATCGTGCAGCACGAGCACGTGCTGGCGAACCTGGGTCGCCGCGCGGCGCCCGAGCTCCTCCTCGTCCTCGATCGTGGGCGCGGCGCAGGCGGCGAGTGCGAACGCCAGCAGCGCGCAGGCGAGCGACCGAGGCACGTAGTCATTCCGGAAGGCTGCCATTGGCGTCTCCTTGGGTGCGCAGGCTCTCGGTGACGTGGCGCAGGATCGAAAGCACCGAGTCGTCGAACGAGCGGTTGTCGACGATCGGTAGATCCTGCGCCTCCGCGAGCTCGAGGATGTGTTCCTGAATGCGCAGGATCGCGTCGAGATTCTCGAGGTAGCGGTGAGGCGTGCGCTGCTTCGCCTCGGTGGCGCGCGCTGCAAAGCGAGTCCGGAACGCCTCGCGATCGAAGGTCGAAACGGCGAGGAAAATGATGTGCGCGTCCGCGCCGTGGCGAGCGGTATCGATCAGCCCGGGCAGGATCGACACGCCTTCCATGATCATGCTCGTATTCTCTTGGATCGCGCGCTCGATCATCGCGCGCACGCCGACGGTCACCGCGGTGGCCTGCGCGCGGAAGCCTTCGATCACCGGATCGGCGGAGGCGCCGAAATCGGGCAACGAGTGATGCGCATCGTAGGAAGACGCGTGAATGGCGGGCATCAGCTCGCGCGAGAGCATGATGCGCATGACCTGGCGGATCGCGTCGGTCGAGTAGACGCGCGTGATGCCGAGCCGCGTCGCGACCGACTGCGCGAGCGCGCTCTTCCCGACGCCCGCGGCGCCGCCGAGCAAGAGAATCAACGGCTTGCCCGCTTCTTGGAATGCGCGCCACGCGCGATAGCGCTGCCCGACGCGGTCGCCGAGCTTCGCGCCGAGCGTCTCCTGCGCGATCTGTCGCAGCTGGTCGCGCGAGATCTCGCGCACGCGACGCGCATGCAGCGAAGTCTCGATGTCGCGCGCGACCGCGAATGCGTCGTCGGGATCGATCGCCGCGGCAAGCAGCGACTGTGCGAGAAAACCTTTCGAGAATGGCGTCGTCTCGCCGCCTCCGCGGCGGTCGTCGCGCACCTGAATCGCGGGCGCCACGAGCGTTAGGTCGGGCGGCGGCTCCAGCGCTCCGCCGAGCAACTCCTCGACCATTTGCGCGAGCTCGTCGCGACGCACGAACTCGCGCCCGCGGATCTTGTCACGGACGGCCGTCGCGGCACGGTAGGCGGCATCGAAGCTCGCACCCCGCGAGAGCAGCGAGTGGACCATGATGCCGCGCATGAAGGGGCGCCGACCCGTGCCGTCCTCGATCAGCGGCATGTCGGAGGTGCGCGGCGGAGCACTCATTTTTCGAGGCTAACCGAGCGGGTCCGGCGCAGCGAGGAACCTGCGCGATCTGGGGCGAAGTACCGGTAAATTCGCAACTTCGCAGCTATGCCATTGCTCCGTCAGCGAAAACCGATTGACGCAACGCGCCGCAAGCGTAACCCTGCCGAGCCGGGACGAAGGGGGTGCGACTGCCGCTCCAGCACTCGCTCGAAGCCGGCACACATCGCGCGCGAGAGCGCGCCTCGTGCGCGTAGGAAGCCGCAACTGACTAGGTCCGACTCCGCCCTTCTCGCTCCCAGCGACAGCGCGCGCCGAACGGTGCGAAGCGCGGGAGGACGGCATGCGCACGATTGCGGTAGTCAACCAAAAGGGCGGCTGCGGCAAGACGACCACCGTTGCGAACCTCGCCGGCGCGCTCGCGGAGCAAGGCTCGCGCGTGCTCGTGGTCGACATCGACCCGCAGGCGCACGCGACCCTCGCGTTCGGACTCGACGCGGACACGCTCGACGAGAACCTCTACGAAATCCTGATCGAGCCCGTCGGCTCGCCCGGCGCAGCGCGCATCGCCGAGATCGTGAAGGTGCACTCGGATCGCCTGCACATCGCGCCGTCGGGCATCGTGCTCTCCGCGCTCGAACAGAAGTTGACCGCGGACCGCGCCGAGGGGCGGACCGAACGGCTCAGCGGCGCGCTCGCGGCGGTCGCCAGCGAGTACGACTACGCCCTAATCGATTGCCCGCCCAACGTCGGCGTGCTCACCTTCAACGCGCTGCGCGCGGCGAG
>JANNKN010000556.1:0-3244 GCA_031396315.1 Deltaproteobacteria bacterium | reverse complement strand
CGGAGGGATGGCGCTCGCGCGTGGGCTTGCTGCTCTTCTCAGGCGTCGGCTGGGCGTACGTCATCGCCGCATTCTTCCCGTGCGATCCCGGCTGTCCGAGCCCGGGCTCGGCGACGCAACAGATTCACAGCAGCGGTGCGCTCGCGGAGTACGTTGGGGGAGGCATTGGGCTGTGGCTCGCGAGCGGCGCGCGCGTTGCCGGCGCATCGCTCGCGCCGCGATGGCTTTCGGTGCTCGCCGGCGGGATCTCGTTTTCGGCCTTCGTCGGCTTGCTCTCGCCGGCATTCGCATCCGAACGCGGCTTCGTGCAGCGCGTCGCCGAGGTCGCGCTCTTCGCGTGGCTCGCAGTCGCGGGGTGGTCGCTCTGGCGCACGCACGGCAACGGCGGAGCTCGCTCACCGGCGCCGCCGCCGAGGAGCTAGCTCGCGAGCGTCCGCCAAATGTCGGGGCGCGAGCCGTCCACGTCCGAGAAGCCGTATTCGTTCGCGAGCTGACCGGAGCTGACCGACTGCTGGTTCCAGCGGCTGCGCTCGGGATCGAGCGCGAGCGCCGCGACGCCGCGGCCGACGTAGCGCGGAGACTCCGACATCGCGAAGTCGGGCGGCGCCACCGGCAGGCCGCGCGCGGCTCGGCTCGCGTCGAGCGCTTCGCGCCAGCTGGCCTCGGTCACTCCGAAGTTGTCGAGCATCATCTCGGAGCGGAGCCAGCCGGGTGTTATGGCGACCGCGGTGGCGCCATGCGGCGCGAGCTCGTGCCCCTGCGAGAACGCGAGGCGGTTCACCGACACTTTCGCGAGGTCGTAGAACACGGAGATTCGATAGTTCGCGGCGTTGTAGGCGGTCGTCCCGTCGGTGACTTCGACCAACAGTCCACCCGGCCGCTCGATCAGCAGCGGAAGCAAGTACTTCGACGTGATGAGATGCGTGTCGATCGCGAGGCGCAGGATCCGGAGGCCCTTGTCGAGGTCGTGTTTCCAGATCGGCGTGTTCCACTCGGACGGGCCGCCTTTGAGGATCTCTGCGCCTCAGATGTCGTTCACCAGGATGTCGATCGCTCCGAAGTCGCGACGAAGCTCGCCGGCGAGGCGCTCGACATCCGCGGGCACGAGATGATCGACAGGCACGGAGATTCCCGTTCCGCCGAGCGCGGTGACCAGCTCCGCCGTCTCCTCGATGGTCTCGGCGCGGGCGTAGTCCGATGGGATGGACCGCGCGCGGCTCGTTCGGCCCGTGCACACGACGGTGGCGCCGGCTTCGCCGAGCGCGGCGGCGATGCCACGACCGGCGCCGCGCGTTGCGCCTGCCACGACAGCGACGCGGCCACGGAGTGCGTCGCGATCGAACGGAATGCTCATGGGTTCACTCGTGTGCGGCGCCGACTAGAGCACCGCAATTCCGAACTCGCGACGGATTTCTCGCAGCGGCACGTCGAGATAGCTCGCGAACTCGCTCCACGGCCAGCGCCTATGGAGGTGTCGCGAGCGCCAGAGCACGCGCGCGAACACCGCGAGTCCGGTCCACGCAGCGCGCAGTTCGTCTCGTAGCCTGAGAGTCACGTAGATCTCGCGCGACTCGGGCAGGCTGTAGGCGCGAATCAACGAGGTCACCCCGGCATCCGTCGCGAAGAAGCTCCACAGCTTCACGACACCTTCCTGCGGAAGCGTCGTGTCGCATCCGAACACGACGTGTGCCGCGTCGTGACAGCGGAAGAACTCGCGCGCTGCGTCCGACGCGCCGCGTCCGCCCGCGAGATCACCTCTCGTCGCGTCGTACTCGCGCAGACCCTCCGCGAGCGTGAGTGTCGAATCGGGTTCCTGATAACGCGCCATCGGGGCCTCGTCGTTCGGACTGCTCTTCACTTCCCCTCGAACTTCGCCTTTTCCTTTCCCGCCATCGCCTTGTACCCGAGCTGCATGTCGTCGCTGACGAAGTTCACGCTCGCCGTCGCGGCCTCGAACTTCAGCGCCTCGGCGAGGCCGCGCTCCGCCCAGTTGTTGATGGTGCGCTTGATGGTCTGCACCGCGAGCGGCGCGTTCTGCGCGATTTCGTCGGCGAGCGCGCGCACGTGCGGGAGCAGCTGGTCGCGCGGCACCACTTCTTGGACGATGCCGATGCGCAAAGCGGTCTGCGCGTCGATGCGCCGGCCGGTGAACGCGAGCAGGCGCGTCCAGCCGGCGCCAAGTTCGGTAACAAGCCGCATGTCGCCACCCGCATCGACGCCGACGCCGACTTTCGGTTCCGGCAGCGCGAACATCGCGTCGTCGGAGGCGATACGGATGTCGCCCATCATCGCGACTTCGAGGCCCGCACCGAGGCAGTAGCCGTGCACGGCCATGAGCACGGGTTGCGGCAGGTTCGCGAGCACGTGGAAGCGCTCGTGCACCCAGCGGAACTTCTCGTAGTAGTTACGGACTTTCTCCGCGGGCGAGCGCCCCGTGATGCGATCCTCCGGCATGCCCAGGTCGACGCCGGCGCAGAACGCGCGGCCCTCGGCGCGCACGATCACGACGCGCACGTCGTTGTCGAAGCGCAACTCGTCGGCGCGCGCCGAGATCTGCCGCGCGCTCTCCCAGCTCCACGCGTTCAGCTTCTCGGGCCGATCGAGCACGATCGTCGCGATCGCGCCTTCCTTTTCGAGTCGAATGAACGTGTCCGCCGCCATGCTCGTGTGCTCCGCTCGGCCGCGAGGCCGACTCCAGACATCGAGTGGCCCTTTGGGGTCTGACCCCATAGGCCCACTCTCATTTCAGCTCGAACGGTCCTTTGCCCATCTGCGTGCGGATCGGCACGAAGTCGGGTTGGCGCATCGCGCGGCGCTGCCAGTTGGCGCCGTCGACGACCAGCGTGTGGCCGCTGATGTAGCTCGCGTACGGCGATGCCAAGAATGTCGCGGCCCAGCCGAGCTCGCGCAGTCGTCCAGTTCGCAGGGCCGGGCAGCTCGCCTCTTCGCTCGCGCGGTTGCCGCGGCCGGGAGTGCTCTTGATGTCCGCCGTCTCGTCCTCGTGCGGGAACAAGCCCGGCACGAGGCCGTTCACGCGGATGCCGTAGGGGCCCCACTCGACGGCGAGGGTCTCGGTCATGTTCTTCACGCCCGCCTTCGCCGCGGCGGAGTGCGCGAAGCCGGGGCCGCCGGTCCAGGCGTACGACGCGCCGACATTGATGATTGCGCCGCTCGTGCCCGCCGCGATGTGCCGCCGGCCGAATTCGCGCGAACAAAAGAACGTGCCGTTGAGCACGATGTCCAC
>JANNKN010000541.1:0-2413 GCA_031396315.1 Deltaproteobacteria bacterium | reverse complement strand
GCACACCGAGCCGCGCCTCCGGCTGTAGCCGCCAGCGCGCTATCTCCGAGGCATGCCGGTCACACACACGGCCACCGCTGCCGGCATCGCGTTCTGGATCCATGTCGCGCCCGGCGCGCGCCGCGAGGCGGTCGGCGGCGCGCATGGCGATGCACTGCGCGTCGCGGTGCAAGCGCCGCCCGTGGATGGGCGCGCGAATGCGGGGTGCGTCGAGGCGCTGGCCGCCGCGTTCGGAGTGAAGCGCAGCGCGGTCGCGCTCGACCCCGCCGCACGCGGGCGCCGCAAGCGCGTCTCGATCACGGGCGAACCCGTCGCCCTCGGCGCTCGACTCGCCTCGCTGGCAGGCCCCAGCTGATTCCAGTACCCAAGGCCGCCGTCGCGAATCGACCTGCGGAGACCCCGATGCCCGTCTACGAATACCAGTGCAGCGCCTGCAATCACGAGTTCGAGCGCGAGCAGCGCATCAGCGAAGACCCGATCAAGAAGTGCCCCAAGTGCGGGAAGCAAAAGGTGAAGCGCCTGATCTCGCGAACGTCGTTCGTGCTGAAGGGCGGCGGCTGGTACGGCGACCTGTACGGCAGCGTGAAGCCGAGCGCCGAGAAGAAGGACGACACGGGCAAGGACAGCGGCGCGAACGCAACCGCAAGCGATGCGAGCACGGGCGAGAGCAGCCCAGCCCCCGCGGAGGGCGCGGCAAAGAGCGACAAGCCGAGCGACGCGAAGCCTGCGAAGAAGGGCAAGAGCAAGAAGGCCGCGGCGTAGCCGCGCTTTCTTTTCTCCTGCGGCCTCGTTGCACGCCGTTAGAATGCGCCGCGTTTTCCGACGGAGGAGCGCGTGGCTGAAGTGAAGACGGTCGTCGTCGATGGGCTCGCGCTGGCGAATGATCTGCGCGAGCGCATGACGCGCGAGATCGCTGCGCTCACGGCGCCGGGCCGGCGCGCGCCTTGCCTCGCTGTGGTACTCGTCGGCGACAACGCGGGGAGCGCCTCCTACATCAAGGGCAAGCGCCGCGCCTGCGCGCGCATCGGCATGGATTCGGTGGAGCACAAGCTCGCCGCCGATATCACGCAGGGCGACTTGCTCGCGTTGGTCGACAAGCTCAACCGCGATGTCGGCATCGACGGCATCCTCGTGCAGCTCCCGCTGCCGCAGCAGATCGACGCGAACACGATCGCGGCGGCGATCGATCCCGACAAGGACGTCGATGGCGTCGGGCCGCTGAATGCGGGCCGCCTCGTGCTCGGCCTGCCCGGCCTGTTCGCGTGCACGCCGCTCGGCATCCTCGAGATCCTTGCGCTCCACAAGATCCCGCTGGCCGGCGCCAATGCGGTGGTGATCGGCCGCAGCATGATCGTCGGCAAGCCGATCTCGCTGCTGCTCCAGCAGCAGAACGCGACGGTGACGATGTGCCACTCGAAGACGCGCGATCTCGCGGGCTTGTGCCGGAACGCCGACATCCTCGTCGCGGCGGTCGGGTCGCCGCGCCTGGTGAAGCGCGATTGGATCAAGCCCGGCGCAGCCGTGATCGACGTCGGCGTCAGCGAGGTCGACGGCAAGCTCGTCGGCGACGTCGACTTCGAGGCGGCGCAAGGCATCGCGGGTCTGCTCACGCCGCCGCGCGGTGGCGTCGGCCCGATGACGATCACGATGCTGCTCCACAACACTTTGCGCGCGTACCGGCAGCGGACCGGCGTTTGACCGCACTGCTCCGCACGCCGCTCTATGACGTGCATCGCGCCCTCGGCGCGCGGCTCGTTCCATTCGCGGGCTTCGAGATGCCCGTGCAGTACCGCGGAATCCTCGAGGAGCACGCCGCAGTGCGCGAACGCGCAGGCTTGTTCGACGTCTCGCACATGGGCCAGCTCCACCTGCGCGGTGCAACCGCGATCGCCGACGCCGAGCGCCTGCTCACCTGCCCGGTCGAGTCGCTGCGAATCGGACGCGTGCGCTACGGCCTGCTCTGCAACGAACGCGGCGGCGTGGTCGATGACGTGACGCTCTACCGCCTCGCGGCGGACCATCTCTTGATCTGCGTGAACGCCTCGAACATCGAGAAGGACTACCGCTGGGTCGTCGGGCACACCGCGGACAGCACCGACGTGCGCAACGCGAGCGACGAGACCTGCCTGCTCGCGCTGCAGGGGCCCGCGAGCGAAGCGATCCTCGCCCCGCTCGTCGCCGCGGAGCTCGCGGGCGTGCGCTTCTTCGCGTTCACCGAGACGACGCTCGCGGGCATGCGCGTGCTCGTCTCACGCACGGGCTACACGCACGCGGGGGGCTTCGAGATTTACGGCGCCACGGTGGCGCGGATCATCCGGCGCCATGGCGGTAGGGTGTGGGCGGAGGGGGAGCCGGGCAAGGGGGCGTGCTTCTACTTCACCCTTTCAGCAGACGGAGTTTCAACCTGAGTTTG
>JANNKN010000485.1:0-15806 GCA_031396315.1 Deltaproteobacteria bacterium | reverse complement strand
CATGACAGCGAGCAGCGAGCGCATGGATCCTGCCGAGGCGAACCACCGCTGCAGCAAGGACCGCAGCCAACGCGATGAGGTAGGGGCGAAGCGTCGCCGACATTGGGGGAATGCCAGCCTATCAGAGCCAGTTGTGCCTCGGAAGCTGCTCCTGCGGCGCAGCGGCACGCACGTTGCTCTTCCTCTTGCTTGGGCCGGACACGCTTCGTCCCGCCGGAGAAGGCGGCATCGCTCCGCGGCGCGCGATTACTAGGCCTTCAAACTTCGGGAGTCACGCTCGACCGAGATCAAGTCGCGCAGCACCTTGGGATCGACTGGTTTCGTCAGGTGATGGTCGAACCCCGCCTGGCGTGTTCGCTCGCGTTCCTCGGGGTCTCCCCAGCCCGTGAGCGCAATCATCACGGCCGGCCCTCCCGCGCACTGGCTGAGAATGCGGCGGCAGGCCTCGTAGCCGTCGAGTTTCGGCATCCCGATGTCGAGCACGACTACTTCGGGGCGAAAGCGTTCGGCAATCTCCACCGCCTCGGCTCCATCGTAGGCCGTGGCCACTTCGTGGCCAGCCATGCGCAGGGCCATCGCCATACTATCCGCACTGTCCGCGAGATCATCCGCGATCAGAACTCGCCGCGATTGATTAGGGAGACGAAGCTCCGGCTGGGAGCGGCGGGAGTCGTGAACGTCGTCCGGCGGCGCGGCCGAAGCGAGTGATACTCGGAACTCACTCCCCGCTCCAACTCCGTCGCTCACGGCAGTGAGCTCGCCTCCATGCAATTCCACCAGCTTGCGGGAGAGCGCGAGGCCGATGCCGAGGCCGCCGCTCGCGGAACTTCGCGCGGAGGAGCTGAAGAATTCGAACACGCCGCCCAGATTCTCGGCGGCTATTCCAATTCCCTCGTCTTTCACTCGGATCATGGCTGTCCGTTCGTCGGCCTCTGCGATGAGGCAAATCATGCATCCGGGAGGTGAATATCGTACTGCGTTGTTGAGCAGATTCGTCAAGACCTGGATCAAACGAACCGGGTCGCCGTCCAGCCAAACAGGCGAGGAAGGCACCGTGACCGTCAAGCGGTGTTTCGTATTTTCGATCAGAGGCTGCACGATCTCCAGCGCACCCTCGACAATTTTTGCCAGCTCGATGCGCTGCCGATGAATCTTCAGCTTGCCGAGGCTGATGCGCGACACGTCGAGCAAATCGTCCAATAGGAGCGACATGTGCTGGACTTGGCGCGCGATCACGTCGCACCAGTACTGCTGCGAGTCGTCAGCTGTTCCGTCGCTCAGCACCCTTGCGGCGTTGATGAGTGGCGCGAGCGGATTCCGCAACTCGTGCGCCAAGATCGCTATGAACTCGTCCTTGCGCCGATCCGCGTTACGGATGTGCGCCTGCGCCTCTCGTTCGGGGGTGATGTCGACGGCGAGCCCGGCGACGAAGCGCGCACCGCTGGAGCTCTCGAAGGGGAGCTTCGCGGAGAGCCACCAGCTCCGCTGGCCGTTCGCCGCTACCCCCTCTTCCGCGACCTCGAGCGCGGCTCCACTCGAGAGGACCTGTTCGTCATTGCGGCGGTAGGCCTCCGCGAGCTCGAGCGGGAAGAGCTCGAAGTCCGTCTTTCCGAGGCAATTGCTGGACTCGAGCCCGAAGCGTCGTTCGTAGTTTTCGCTCATGAAGACGTAGCGCCCATCGGAATCCTTGAGCCAAGCGATCACGGCGCTGTTGTTTACGAACACGCGGAACAGAGCCTCACCGTCTCGAAGCGCGGCTTCGTTGCGTTTGCGATCGCCGATGTCGACAGCGACGCCGAGAACGCGCACCGGAACCCGCCCTTCCGGGGTAATCCGGAATTCGGTTAGGGCACTGACGGCCAGCCAGCGATGATTCGAACGCAGGCGCAAGTCCATCTGCACACGCCCGTCCGAGTTCGGCGAGAGCGCAGCGGCGAAGCGCGCCCGAAGCTCGACGAGATCGTCGGGTTCGATGATTGCCTGGGCTTCGGCCACGCTATTAGGTGCGAGCTCGGAGATACCCAACAACCGTCGGAGCTCGGGCGACGCCTCGACGCTTCCGCTCTCCAAGTCGGCGCTGAAGCCCCCGATCGCGTTCGCCTCGAACGCGAGCCGCCATTGCTGTTCGCTCTCGCGCAGCGCAGATTCGGCTCGCCGATGTTCAGTCACATCGAGGATTACGCCGACCGCGCGCCATGGTACGCGCCCCGATGGCGTATCGCGGAACTCGACGCGCCCTCGATAGCTGATGAAGCGGACTTCGCCGGCGCGCAGAATCGGGGTCTCGTCGCGGAAACGGCCGTCACCACTCGCGTCGAGTGAAGCGGCGAATGTTGCGCGGAGCTTGTCGCGGACCTCGGGCGGCGCAAATTCGAAGGAATCCCCGAGCGCGGGCTCCGAGCCAGCCGGAATGCCCAACAGATCGCACGCTGCAGGCGAGTAGCGAACGCGTTTGGCGGCAAAGTCGGAATCGAACGTGCCGATCTCCGCGCCCTCGATCGTCCGGCGCAAGCGCTGCTCGCTCTCTCGCAGCTCGCCCTCGCTGCGCTCTTGCTCGGAGGCGTCCGCCAGAATGCCGGGGAGCCGCTCATTCGCTGCTTCGCCATCACCTCCGAGCGTGTCGACGGAGCGAACGCCGGCGTCATGCGCTGGAGCCGCGCGATCGCGAGAACTCGAAACGCGTAGCCTCGTGGCGCACACGATGAGCGCGGCCGCGCCAAGGACGTACTCGGCGGGCCTGGTCCACTCCGTTGGTGTGGGCGAACTCGCCGAAAGGATTAGGCCGCCCAGCGCCGCGAGGAGGGCAGGGCGCGCACCGGCCCACATGGCGACGACGCCCACTGAGGCGAGAAAAAAGCCGTACGACCGCTCTTCCCCGAGCCAGGCTGCACACAGCGCTTGCGCTGTTGCCGCGATGAGCACGCAGCCGCCGGCGACCGCATAGCCGAAAGCGGGATGCTCCGACAAAGTCCTCTCACCGGGGCCGAGGCGCGCCATTCGCACAGTCTACCGCGTTGCGCCCGCGGCGATCGGAGCGACTTCCTCGCGCAGGCTTTCCTCCCAGACGGCTTCGAGAGGATCCCGAAGCGCTCGTCGGCCCTCACTCCCCAAGCAACCGAATCGCATCCGCCGCAGCCTTCCGAACGCGCGCGTCGGGGTGGGCGAGGAGTGGCTGCAGGCTCGGCACGACGCTGGCGTCGCCGGCGAACTCGAGCGAGTCGATGGCTTCGGTCACCACCTCGGGATGCGGGTCATCGAGCGCGCCCACGAGGGCCTGCACGGCTCCGAACTCTTCGCTGTCTTCGAGGCCGACCGTGGCGGCCGCGCGCACGCGGGGGTCGGGGTCGCGCTCGATCGCATTCATTAGGGCCGCGAGGCCTTCGCCTTCGCCTTCGAGCGCGAGCACGGCCCGCAGGCGCGATTCCGCGTCGGCGTCCTGCATCCGGCGCAGCGCTTCCTCCTCGCTCATCGCCTCGTCCGCGTCGGCGAACTCTTGGAGCGCGCGCTGCAACGAGTCGGAGACCTCGCCGGGACGCAGCGAGGAGCCGTCCGCGAGTGCGGCTGCGCTGCGGGGCCCACCCACCACGAGCTTCGCGAGCTGGTGAGCGCCGTTCGCGTTGGTCCACTCCGCGCGGTACTCGAGCTCGCCCACGAGCAGCGGCAGCGCGAGCTCGAGCGGCTGCGCTTCGATGCGCAACGTCAGCGCCGGCCACTCCCCGGGCGCCGCTTCGAGCGCGAAACCGGCGCGCTGCGCGAGTGCCTCGAGCAGCGGACGACGCGGCGCATCGAAGGCGTCGACGCTCACGACGCCGTTCGCGACCGCGAGCGCCCACTCGCCGAGTGCGGGCTGTGGCGCCGCAGGGGCCGGCTCGCTCGATCTAGCAGCCACTTGTTGGGGAGCCGCCGCCGCGGTCGTCGAGGCGGGCGCGGTCTCGTCCTCACTGCAAGCGGCAGCGAGCGCTGCTGCCAGTGCAACCGCAAGCCGGAGACCGCGGCCGCCTACGGCGCGTCTTGCCACGGCCCGCGCAGGATCGTCTTGAGCTTCCCCGTACCGGCGCCGGCAATCGTCGTGCCGTGGCCGGTCGCGAACATCGTCAGCTTCGCGCGCGTGCGGCGCTTGTTGAGCTTCAGGTTGAAGTGCGTGATCGACGACGGCTGCGAGAGGGTGACCGGCGTCTCGCACAGGTCCGTCGCCCAGGCCGCGAGCGCTTGATCGAAGCTCGTCTTGCTCATGGCGTCGAAGGCGAGATTCCAATTCTTCCCGCTGTTGCCGGCCACGACGGCCGTGCCCGCGAGGGACGCACTGCCGCCGACCGTCGCCGTCCAGCTGCCGGCCGTCGACTGGAATACCCAGGCCACAGCGAGCCGGTCCTTCCCACAGTCGGGCTTGACTTTGGCCCTCGCCGTGCCGCTCAGCGTGCCGCCGCCATCCTGGGCGAGCGCCGGGGCCGAGATCGCGAGCAAAAGCAGGATCGAGAGCCATCGCATCAGTGGAACCTCCGCGCAGCCGGCAGGTTGCGCGGCCCGCGGGAGCCGGTCAACTCGCAAACTGGCACCCGCGCTTGCCGTTATCTTGCGCGCCCGTGAAAACCGACCAGCTCTTCTCGCGGCCGCTGCGCTCGCTCGACGAGCTCGGAGATCTTTCCGCACCCCAGCTGCTCGTGATCTCGTTCATCGCGCTCGTGACGATCGGCTGGCTCGGCTTCCTGTTCCTGCCGGGCCTCTACGAGGGCGCGCCCATGAACTGGGTCGACGCGCTCTTCATCTCCGCGAGCGCGGTCTGCGTGACCGGCCTCTCGACCATCGATGTGCCGAACGTGCTCTCGTTCTGGGGCGAGCTGTGGCTGATGCTGCTGATCCAGGCGGGTGCGCTCGGCATCCTCACCTTCGCCGCGGTGGTCATCGCGGCGGCGGGGCGGCGCTCCGGCCTCGACGTCGAGGAGGCCGCGGGCGGCTTCTCGTCGATCCTACTCAGCGGCACGCCCCGACAGATGTTAGGCACGATCTTCGCCGTGACGATCACCGTCGAGGCGGTCGGCGCGGGGTTGCTGGCGCTCTTCTGGTGGGGCGATCACGGTTTCGTGAAAGCGCTCTGGCTCGCGGCCTTTCACGCCGTCTCCGCGTTCGGCAACGCAGGCTTCTCGTTGTTCTCCGCCAACCTGATGGGCGAGCGCGAACACCCGTTCGTCCTGCTCGTGATGGGCGGGCTGATCATGGTCGGCGGCATCGGCTTTCCGGTGATCCAGGATCTCCGCTTCCGGCTGCGCAGGCGCCAGCGTCGCCTCACGACCCACACGCGGATCGTGCTCACGGCGACCACTGTCCTCGTACTCGGCGGCGCCGGCTTCTTCCTGTTCTTCGAGTGGGACCGCGAGCTCGCTGGCCTCGGCCTCGTCAACCGCCTCGCGAACGCGCTGTTCATGTCGATCACGCCGCGCACCGCGGGCTTCAACGCCGTCGATTACGACGGCATTACCAACGCGTCGCTGTTCCTGACGTTCGTGCTGATGTGGATCGGCGGCGGCCCGGCTTCGACCGCAGGCGGTGCGAAGGTGACGACCGCGACGCTGCTCGCGCTCGTGCTGTGGGCGCGGTTGCGCGGCGAGGCGCACGTCTCTGTGGCAGGTCGCACGGTGCCGGCCGAGACGGTGAATCGCGCAACGGGTCTCGCGGTCGGCATGGCACTGATCCTGATGGCGTTCCTCACGCTGATGGTCGCGTTCGAGCCGGCCGTCGGCGCCCTCGCTGAGCGCGCACAGTTCGTGCGCCTTGCGTTCGAGGTGCAGAGCGCGCTCAGCACGGTCGGCTTGTCGATGAACCTGACGCCGACGCTCGCCGCGGGGAGCAAGCTCACGCTCGTCGTCGTGATGTTGCTCGGACGCGTCGGCCCGCTCGCAGTGCTCGGGGCGATGGCGCAGCGCTCGCAGCGTACGAGCTTCCGCTACGCGCACGAGGAAGTGCTGATCAGCTGAAGCCGCGGCGAACGCAGTCCAACGAAGCTGGAGAGTGCAAACATGCGAGTTCTGCTGGTGGGATTCGGGGCGTTCGGGCTCTGGTTCGCGCGCACGATGCGCGAGATCGGCCACGAGATCGTGGCGATCGAGCGCGACGGCGCGCTCGTCGATCGCTACGCCGAGTGGGCGGACCGCGCGATCATGGGCGACGCGACGGATCCGGCAGTGCTCGAGCGAGCCGGGGTTCGCGACGTCGATGCCGCGGTGATCGGTACCTCGGAGGCGCTGGCGACGACGATCCTCACGACCGTCGCGCTACGCGATCTCGGCGTGCGCCTGATCTACGCGAAGGTGCGCAGCGAGAACGAGGCGCGCGCACTCGAGGGCCTCGACATCACCGAGTCCATCTTTCCCGAGCGCGAGGCGGCGTTCCGGCTCGCGCACCGAATGGCGAGCAGCACGGTGTTGCAATACACGCCGATCGCGCCGGGCTACTCGGTGCAGGAGATGGCGATTCCCGAAGACTGGGTGGGCAAGTCGATCCTCGCGATCGATCCGCGCGCGCGGCTCGGGATTCAGGTGATCGCGGTGCGCGACGCGCTGACGGGCGATTTCAAGCTGCCGCCCGATCCAGGCGCGCTGCTGAAGCCCTCGGATTCGCTCGTGCTCGCGGGCGCCGATGATGCGCTGGCCAAGCTCGCCGAGGGATGAGCGCCGAAGGCGAGCGCATCCCGATCTTTCGCCGTGAGCGAGAGATCGAGGCGAAGCACATCGACCAGCTCGGCCACGTGAACAACCTCGCCTGGATTCGCCTGACGCTCGAGCTGGCCGACGCGCACGCCAGCGCGCGCGGCTTCGGCTTCGACGTGCTGCGCGCGCGCGGCTTCGTGTGGGTGGTGCGCCACCAAGACCTTCACTACGAACGCAGCGCGTTCCTCGGCGAACGTCTCCGCGAGACGACTTGGCTGAGCGAGCTGCGCGGCGCGCGCTGCCTGCGCCATACGCGCTTGCGCTCCGCGCGCGGCGAACTCTGCTTCGCGGCGAATACGGAATGGGCTTTCGTCGATCTCGCCAAGCTGCGCGCGCGCAGGATCCCGGAGGATCTGCGTGGAGCCTTCGAGCTCATGAGCCGCGAGGCGGGCGAGGCGGAGGAGAGGCGCGCGTGAGCGCTTCTCCGAGTCGGCTTCTCAGCTCGACGCGCGGCGGTCCGAGTTGGCGAGCTCGCGCTCGCCGGCCTCTTCGCCTGCTTTCGCCGGGGGTGCGGATGCGTCGAGCTCGACGCTCTTCGCGATCACTGCGTTCAGCTGCTCGGTGAGCTTCGCCCGGGCACTCGAGTAGGCGCTGCGATCCTCGTCCGCATGGACGGCGCCCGCGCAGAGCGCGAGCAAACTGATGAACCCGATGACCCGGAACATGAAAACTCTCCCTCAGGCGTCGCGGGCACTACATCGGCGCGAGGGAGGAAATTAATTGTGACGGGATGACCATATTTCGTGCGGGAGATCACTGAGCAGGCGCTCAGCAGGCGGCCATCGCGCGACGGCAAGCCGCGCGCAACTCGGCAGCAAATGGTTGGGGCGCGAGCCGAAGGCGCTCGCGGGCTCTCACTCGAACGCGCGCGGCATCCGCATGTTGAGGCCCACCAGCCCGCCATTCACGCCGACGATCTCGCCCGTGACATAGCTCGCAGCCGGCGAAGCGAGGTAGAGCGCGCACGCGGCGATGTCCTCGACGCGGCCCAGTCGTGCCAGCGGCGTCATCTTCACCATCGCGTCCTTGATCGCGGGCGACAGCACGGTCGCCAGCGCGTCCGTCTCGACCGAGCCGACGGCGATCGCGTTGACGCGCACTTTCGGCGCGAAATCCTGCGCGAGCTCCTGCGTCATGAACGAGAGCGCGGCCTTCGCCGTGCCGTAGGCGACGAAGCCCGCGGCGTTCTCGCGGCCCGCAACCGACGAGATGTTGATGACGCTGCCGCCGCCCGCGCTCTCGACCATCTTCGGGACTGTGAGCCGCGTGAGCAGGAAAGCGGTCGTGACATTGAAGCGGAAGGCGGTCTCGAATTCGCGTTCGCTGGTGCGCAGGGCGGCTTTCGGTGGCGAGCCGCCGGCGTTGTTGACGAGCGTGTCGATGCGCCCGAACTCGCCGAGCGTGAGCGCGACGACGCGCTCCAGATCTTCGCGCTGCATCACGTCGCACTTCACCGCGAGCGCACGGCGGCCGCGTTTCGTGACCTCGTTCGCCGTGTCGTCGATCTCGGCCTGGGTGCGCGCCGCCGCGACCACGTTCGCGCCGGCGTCCGCGAAGGCGAGCGCGATCGCGCGGCCGATGCCCTTGCCGGCGCCGGTCACGATCGCGGTCTGGCCGTCGAGGCGGAACAGGTCGAGGATCATTGGGTAGCTCCTGGGTTTAGGGCCCGCGGTGGGAGCGGGATGAACGCGCTCGTGCGCCGCTGGTACTCCGCGTACTCGGGCCGACGCTTTCCGATGCTGCGCTCGAGCAGCGCGACGCCCGAGATGCGCAGCAAGAGGAACGTCATCAGCGCGGGGGACAGCGCGGTCAGCCAGCCGTGCGGCGCTGCGAGCGCGATCAGGAACAGACCCCAGTGCGCGAGCGCGTCACCGAAATAGTTCGGGTGGCGCGTGTAGCGCCAGACGCCGCGATTCATCACGCGGCCGCGGTTCGCCGGTTCGGCCTTGAAGCGCGCGAGCTGTGCGTCGCCGATCGCCTCGAAGGCGAGGCCACACGCGAACAGCAGCGCGCCGAGCGCATCGAGCGCGCCGAGCGGCGCGTCGCCGGGCGAGGCGGCGCCAATTTGCAGTGGCAGCGACACGATCCACTGCAGCACGCCCTGCAGCGTGAAGACCGTCGCGAGGGAGATCAGCGGGAAGCGCGGCCCCCAGCTCCGTCGCATCGCCTGGTAGCGCGGGTCCTCGCCGTGGCCCGCGTTGCGCCAGAGCAGGTAGCCGCCGAGCCGCAGCGCCCAGAGCGAGGCGAGTGCGACGAGCAGCGTCGCGCGCGGATGCGACGCGCCGCCGCTGAACCACGCGACCGCTGCGGCGAGCGCGATGCCCGGGCCCCACCAGATGTCGACGATGCTGGCGTTTCGCAGCACGAGCGAGAGACCCCAGAGCGCGAGCATCGCGGCCGCAAGCGCGAGTGCGGAGTTCGTGAGCGCGTCCGAGAGCATGCGTGCCACGCTAACGCAGCGTGAAGTTAGGCGGGCCGCTCGGCGGCGATCCGGCTCTCGATCCAGGCGTCGATGCGCGCCCACTCGACGTCGAGCCACGCGAGGCAGGCGTCGCGCTGCACCGGCACTTGCGCGCGCGGTACACGCCACGTCTTCAGCTCGATGGCGCGGCCAATCAGCGTGCCGCGCAGGATGTCGAGCGCGCCCGAAGCGCCGTCGAAGCCGCGGTGCGCGAGGAAGATCACGTCGGCGCGCGGCGCGGCTTCGAGCACGGCGAGCGGCCCGCGACTGCGCGGCGGCAGCACGTGCTTCATCCGCTCTGCACGTGCGAGGCGCACCCCGTCGCCGGAAGCGCGGATGCGCGCGAGCGCGTCGGTGCGCTTCGCCTCGCTGAAGCGCGTGCCTTCGGGGAATACGATCACGCCCTCGCGCTCGCCGAGGCCGCTCGCGAGCGCGCGGATCGCGTTCTCTTCGCGCTCCGCCGCGCCCTTGCCGCGGCTCACGAAGGCGTTCTCGAGGCGCTGACCGACGATGTCGATCGCCGGGTCGAACAACACCTCGCGCTTCATCACGTAACGCAGCAACACGTCGTGCGGGCCCGAAACGAACACGGCGGGCAACAGCACGTCGACCATGCTCGTGTGGCGAACGAATAACAAGATCGGCTGCTCGTCGGGCACGAAGCCCTCTTCGACGTGGACGCGCAGGGAAAGCGACCGGCGCGCCATGTCGAACAGGCCGCGCGCCCAGATCTGCTGCAAGCGGAAGAGGCGCCGCAAGTAGCGCGGGCGGGGCGTACGGAGCGAGATCAGCTCGGCGCCCAGCCAGCCGGTCACGCCGAAGCAAGTCCAAAACAAGTACCCGAACAGCAGGAACAGGCTGCGCACGATCGGCCAGCGGCGGCGCGCGCCGCCGGTCGCGAGATCCGCGAGCGCGCCAAGCGCCAGCCAGCCCGGGAAGCCGAGCGCGACGAGCGCGAGCCCGAGATAGACGGCGGGCAGCGAAATCGCGCGCCGCCCCCAGCGCGTCCAGCGCGATTCCTCGAGCTGAAAGCTCACAGCGCGCTCCGCATCTCGCCGAACTTTCCGGCGAGCAGTTGCGCGATCGGGCGACTGCCGTCGAAGCGCTCGAGCAGGATCGAGATCACCGCCGTCATCGGTGCGGCGAGCAGCGCGCCGACCGGCCCCCACAACATCGTCCAGAACACGAGCGCCATCATGATCGTGATCGGGTGCAGCCCGAGCGAGTCGCCGAGGATCTTGGGCTCGAACAGGTTCGCGACGAAGTGGATTGCGCTCGGGATCGCCAGCGCGAGCACGAACGCGCCGCGCGTCAGCTCGGGGTCGAGCCAGAGCACGGGTATCGGCAGTAACAACGCGATCGTCACGCCGACCGCGGGCACGAACGTGAGCAGGAACGTGAGCAGCGCCCAGACCATCGCGAGCGGCACGTCGAGCACGAGGTAGGTGATGCCGACGAGAATGCTGCTCACGCCACTGAGCGCGATCTTGCCCGCGAGATAGCTCTGCACGCGCTGCACGATCGCGCCCCAGGTTCCCTGCTCGTGCCGACTGAAGGTGTCGGCGCCGAGCATCATGAAGAACACGAACACGAGCACGATCAGCGAGTCCGTGAGCAGCCCGAACACGAGGTTGGTCACTGCCTGCAGCAGGCTGCCGATCGTCGCGACCGGGATCTCGCGCAGCTTCGCGAGGCCGCCGCCGAACTGATCGCGCAGCGAGGCGGGCGCGAGCGCGAGCGCTTGGTCGACGAGCGCCGCGATTTTCGTGCCGTAGGCCGCGCTGTTCGCGGCGAGCTCGCTCACCGAGACGGCGACGAGCGTGCCTGCGCCGAGCAGGCCGAGCACGCCGAGCAATAACACCAAAGGCAGCGCGATCCGGCGCGGCAGGCGCGTGTTCTCCGCGAGCAGGTCGACGCCCATACCCAGCGCGAGCGCGATGAAGAGCGCCATCACGAACGGGATCAGCACGGGGCGCAGCCACCAGAGCGCGAACGCGATCCCGATCGTCGCGATCAGCGCGAGACAAACCGTCTGCACGCGCTCCTCGAGTGCCGACATGCGCGAGTGATCGCCGGAGTTCGCGGGCAGGGCGCTACTCCTCTCGCTTGCGTGCGAGCGCGGCGGCGCGGCCGATGTAGCTCGCGGGTGTGAGCGCACGCAGCCGTGCCTTCGCGTCTTCCGGGATCTCGAGCGCATCCACGAAGCGTTGAAGTTCAGCGCGCGAGATGCCGCGCCCGCGCGTCAGCACCTTCAGCTTCTCGTAGGGCTCGGGCACGCCGTAGCGCCGCATCACCGTCTGCACTGCTTCCGCGAGCACTTCGGTTGCGGCGTCGAGCTCCGCCGCGATCGCCGCGGGATCCGCCTCGAGCTTCGGCAGCCCGCGCGCGATCGACTGCCACGCGATCGACGTGTAGGCGGCTGCTGCGCCGAGGTTGCGCAGCACCGTCGAGTCGGTGAGATCGCGCTGCCAGCGCGAAGTCGGGAGCTTCTCGGAGAGATGTCTCCACAGCGCGTTGGCGACGCCGAAGTTTCCCTCCGCGTTCTCGAAATCGATCGGGTTCACCTTGTGCGGCATGGTGGACGAGCCGACCTCGCCGGCCACCGTGCGCTGGCGGAAGGTGCCGAGCGAGACGTAGCCCCAGACGTCGCGTGCGAAATCGATGCCGATCGTGTTGAGGCGCGCCGTCGCGTCGGCGTACTCCGCGATCCAGTCGTGCGGCTCGATCTGCGTCGTGAAACGATTCCAGGCGAGGCCGAGGCCCTCGACGAACGCGCGGGAGACGGCCTCCCAGTCGAGCTCGGGATACGCGGCGACGTGCGCGTTGTAATTTCCGACCGCGCCGTTCGCCTTGCCGAGAATCTCGACGCTCGCGAGTCGTGCCCGTGCGCGCGTGAGGCGCGCCGCGACGTTCACGAGCTCCTTGCCGAGCGTCGTCGGCGAGGCGGGTTGTCCGTGGGTGCGCGAGAGCATCGCGAGGTCGGCCCAGCGCTCCGCGTTCGCGCCGAGCGTCGCGATCACGCCATCGACGTCGGGCAGCAGCACCTCGGCGCGCACATCGCGCAGCATCAGCGCGTAGGCGAGGTTGTTGATGTCCTCGCTCGTGCACGCGAAGTGCACGAACTCCGCGACGGCCGCGAGCTCCGGTAGCCCGGCAAAGCGCTCCTTCAGGAAGTACTCGACCGCCTTCACGTCGTGGTTCGTGGTGCGCTCGATTTCCTTGATGCGCGCTGCATCCGCTTCGCCAAAGCCAGTAATCAGGGCGCTCAGCGACGCCTCCGCGTTCGCGGAGAACTGCGGCACCTCGGGCACGCCCGGCTGCGCGGCGAGCGCCCGCAGCCAGCCGATCTCGACGATCACGCGGTAGCGGATCAGCCCGTACTCGCTGGCGATGCCGCGCAGCGTCGCACTGCGTGCGGCGTAGCGGCCATCGATGGGCGAGACCGCGGTGAGCGCGGAGAGGCCGAGCTCTTTCATGCCACCCACTCCCGCGCGTTCGTGAACAGCCGCATCCACGGCCCATCGTCGCCCCATGCGTCCGGCCGCCATGAATGCTGCACGGTGCGGAAGATACGCTCGGGATGAGGCATGAGGAGGGTCGCACGCCCGTCCGGAGTCGTTAAGCCGGTGAGCCCGTCCGGCGAGCCGTTCGGGTTCGCGGGATAGCGGGTGGCGATGCGGCCGTGCCCGTCGACGAAGCGCGCCGCCACGATGCCCGGTGCGCGTTCGCACTCGGCGCGACCCTCGCCGTGTGCAACGGCAATCGGCAAGCGTGCACCCGCCATCCCGCGTAACAACACGGACGGGCTCTCGAGCACCTCGACGAGCGCGAGCCGCGCCTCGAAGCGGTTCGAGCGATTCGTCACGAAGCGCGGCCACGCCTCGGCGCCGGGAATCAGCTCCTTCAGCTGCGCGAGCATTTGGCAGCCATTGCAGACCCCGAGCGTGAACGTGTCCGAGCGCGCGAAGAATGCGGAGAAGACGTCGCGCGCGCGCGGATGGAAGAGCACGGATTTCGCCCAGCCGCCGCCGCCGCCGAGCACGTCGCCATACGAGAATCCGCCGCACGCGGCGAGACCGCGGAAGCCCGCGAGCGAGAGCCCGCGGTCGAGCACGTCGGTCATGTGCACGTCGACTGGCTCGAAGCCCGCGCGATGGAAAGCGGCGGCCATCTCGACTTGCCCGTTCACGCCTTGGTCGCGCAGGATCGCGACGCGTGGCCTGGCGCCGCGGGACACCGCGGGCGCGGAGAAGTCGAACGGCGCGTGCACCGTAATTCCCGGGTCCGCGAGGTCTACGCGCGCGGCCTGCTCTTCGTCCGCGCACTGCGGGTCGTCGCGACGGCGCGCCATGGCGTGCGTGGTCGCGCTCCACCAGCCGCGCAGCGTCGCGCGCGATTCGTCGTAGGCGAGCGCGCCGTTCGCGAAGATGCGCACGCGGTCGCCGGTCGCGGGCGCACCCACTGCGCGGAGCTGCTCCGCGAGGCCGTGGCGCGCGAAGACCTCGAGCACGGCGGGGACGTCGGCCTCGCGCACCTGCAACACCGCCCCGAGCTCCTCGGCGAAGAGCGGCGCGAGCAGCGCGTCGGCATTCGCTTCGAGCCACACGTCGATGCCCGTGCCGCCCGCGAACGCCATCTCGACGAGCGTCGCGAACAGGCCGCCGTCGCTGCGGTCGTGATACGCGAGCACGAGCCGCGCTTCTCGCAGTTCCGCGAGCGCCGCCGCGAACGCGCGCAGATCCTCGGGCGCGCACAGGTCCGGCGCGCTGTCGCCGAGCTGCTCGTAGACCTGAGCCAGCGCCGAACCGCCGAGCCGCTGCTGCCCGCGCGCGAGATCCACTAGCAACAGCTGGCTCGGGCCGCGATCCGTGCGCAGCTGCGGCGTCCAACTCGCGCGCACGTCGCGCACGGGTGCGAACGCGGTGACGATCAGCGAGAGCGGCGCCGTCACGGAACGCGGCTCGCCGCCCTCGCTCCAGACCGTGCGCATCGACAGCGAATCCTTGCCGACGGGCACGGCGATGCCGAGCGCGGGGCATAGCTCCATGCCGACGGCGCGCACGGCTTCGTAGAGCGCGGCGTCTTCGCCTGGATGCCCGGCGGCCGCCATCCAGTTCGCGGAGAGCTTGACGTGCGAGAGCGCCGGCACATCCGCCGATAACAAGTTCGTGAGCGACTCGGCGACGGCCATGCGCGCCGAGGCCGCCGCGTTGATCAACGCGAGCGGCGTGCGCTCGCCGATGGCCATCGCCTCGCCCGCGTTCGTGCCCCAGCCCGCGAGCGTGACGGCCGCGTCCGCGACCGGCACTTGCCAGGGGCCGACCATCGGATCGCGCGAGACGAGCCCGCCGACCGTGCGATCGCCGATCGAGATCAAGAACGTCTTGTCGGCGACTGCGGGGAGGTGAAGCACGCGGCGGATCGCGTCTTCGAGCTTCACGCCCGTGAGATCGAGCGGGTGGCGGCGCACGGCGGCGCGCTTCGCGTCGCGTACCATGCGCGGCGGCTTGCCGAGAATGAGCGCGAGCGGCACGTCGACCGGATCGTCGCGCAAGTGCGTGTCGTGCACGACGAGCCGCTCTTCTGCGGTGGCTTCGCCCACGACGGCGTACAGGCAGCGCTCGCGCGCGCAGAGCGCCTCGACGTCGGCCACGCGCTCGGGCGCGATCGCGAGCACGTAGCGCTCCTGCGCCTCGTTGCACCAGATCTCGAGCGGCGACATGCCGGGGTCATCGTTCGGAATCGCGCGCAGCGAGATGCGCGCGCCGAGCCGCGCGCCATGCACGATCTCCGGCAGCGCATTCGAGAGCCCGCCCGCGCCGACATCGTGGATCGAGAGGATCGGGTTATCAGGGCCCTGCGCGACGCAGGCGTCGATCACTTCTTGGCAGCGCCGCTCCATCTCTGCGTTGTCGCGCTGCACCGAGGCGAAATCGAGCTCCGCATCGCTGGCGCCGGAGGCGACCGACGAAGCCGCGCCGCCGCCGAGGCCGATGCGGAGCGCGGGCCCACCCAACACCACGAGCTTTGCGCCCGGCGGAATCCCCGCCTTCTCGACGTGGCCGGGCCGCACCGCGCCGAGTCCGCCCGCCAGCATGATCGGCTTGTGGTAGCCGCGAACCTCGTCGCCATTCGCGCCGGGCACGCGCTCTTCGTAGGTGCGGAAGTAACCCAACAACGCGGGCCGCCCGAACTCGTTGGCGAAGCCCGCCGCACCGAGCGGCCCATCGGTCATGATTTCGAGCGCAGACACGATTCGCGTGGGCTTCCCGAAGTCTTTTTCCCAGGGCTGGAGCGCACCCGGAATTCGCAGGTTCGAGACGCTGAAGCCCGCGAGCCCCGCCTTCGGCTTTGCGCCGCGTCCCGTCGCTCCCTCGTCGCGAATCTCGCCGCCCGCGCCCGTGGCGGCGCCTGGGTAGGGCGAGATCGCAGTCGGGTGATTGTGCGTCTCCACCTTGATCACGATGTGCGCGGGCTCGCGCAACGGCGTCCAGGCGTGCGTCGCCGGGTCGGCGACGAAGCGCGTCGCCTCGCTGCCAGTAATTACGGCCGCGTTGTCGCGATATGCCGAGAGCACGCCGTCGGGCGAGCGCTCGTGCGTGTTGCGGATCATCTCGAAGAGCGAGCGCTGCTGCTTCTCG
>JANNKN010000479.1:0-1952 GCA_031396315.1 Deltaproteobacteria bacterium | reverse complement strand
CGAGAAGCAGCTCGGCAACGCGGACTGGTTCGGCGGCGCGTCGTTCGGCTGGGCCGACCTCTCGGTGATCCCGTACATCAACGGCTCCGCCGGCTTCGGCCTAACACCTCCGGCGGGATCGAAGCTCGCGGCTTGGACGGCGCGCGCGAACGCGCGGCCGTCGGTCGCGAAGACGGCGCAGGAAGCCGTCGCATCGATCGCGGGCATGGGCACGGTGGGCGAGCTGATCGAGAAGGGCCTGTTCAAGCGCGAGTACCGCGATCACCGGCTCGAGTGGATGATCAAGAGCGGCGGCCTACAAGTGGTGCTCGACGGCCTCGCGAAGGACAACATCCGTTTCTCTCCCGAGTTCGAGTGAGCTCGCCCGCGCCGCAGAGCTGGAGCGGCGTGGCGCACAACGGCGCGACGGCATCCGAGAACCGCATCCACGCCGACGACGTGGCGAAGCGCTTCGGCTTCCGCGGCGGGCTCGTGCCGGGGGTGACGGTGTTCGCGTATCTCGTGCAGCCCGCCATCTCAGCCTGGGGGCTCGATTGGCTCTGCAGCGGCGCCGCGAGCGTCGTGTGCCGCAAGCCCCTCTACGACGGCGCGCGCTTCGAGGCGTCCGTAACAAGTGAGGGCGGCGCCGCCTACGCGGGCCGCGTGGCCGGCGACACGGGCGTGCTCTGCGCGGACGGCCGCGTCTTCCTCCCGAGCGCGCTGCCCACCGCCCCGCGCCGCCGCGGCGATCCGCGCGTGTGCGCGCCGGACGCCCGCCCGCCCGTCAGTCGCGCCGCGCTCGAGACCCTGCGCGCGAACGGCATGGGTGCGCTCCATCTCACCTGGCGCGGCGACGGCGAGATGGGCCGCACGAGTCGCGATCTCGCCGACATGCCCGCGCTCGTGCGCCCCGATCGCGCCGGGTTCGCGAACCCGGCGTTCGTGCTCGGCCTCGCGAACTGGGTGCTCGCACGCAACGTGCGCCTCGACGCCTGGATCCACGCGCAGAGCACACTGCAAAATTTCTCCGCGCTGCGGCTCGGCGACGAAGTCACTGTCGAAGCGCGCATCACCGACATCTTCGAGAAGTCCGGCCACGAGTTCGTGGATCTCGAAGTCGCGGCGTTCTCCGACGCGCGCCCCGTGGTGAGCGCGACCCACCGCGCGATCTACAGGTTGCGCGGCGCCTGAGGGCCCGGCACCCGCGTGCTCGCGCGTCCGACGGCGCACGGGGCGCCGGGAACCGATCCGCCGCATACTCGAAGCCCGATCAACCGTTTTCAGGAGGGACTCCATGTTCAGTCACATCATGGTCGGTGCGAACGACATCGCCGCATCGAAGAAGTTCTACGACGCCGCTCTCGGCGCGATCGGCGTTCCGCCGGGCACAATCGACGACAAGGGACGCCTCTTCTACTTCACCAAGACGGGCGTCTTCGCGGTCACGAAGCCGATCGACGGCACGCCCGCGACGTCCGCGAACGGCGGCACCATCGGCTTCGCCGTCGACTCGCCGGAAAAGGGGAAGGCCTGGCACGATGCGGGCGTGGCCAACGGCGGCAAGACCTGCGAAGACCCGCCCGGCGTGCGCAACGGCCCGAGGGGCCCGACCTACCTCGCCTATCTGCGCGACCCGGCGGGCAACAAGCTCTGCGCGCTGCACCGCATGAAGAGCTGATCGCCCTCGCAGCAGTCCACCCGCGGCGCGCAGAAAGCGACGCGCCCCGCAGCCACGCGAAGCGTGAATCCAGCGGGCCTCGAAGGCCCGCTGGATTCACCACTCCCCACCACTACGTACGCGACGTGGCCTTCTGCACGAGGCATTCGCCGCCGCGCGCGGGGGAGGCCGGGGCGCGGAGCCGGAATCAAGCGCAGCGAGGCCCCAACATCCGGCATCGCCTTCAGCCAACGCAGCGCGCCGTCCGCGGCCGCGCTTCCCCCCAAAGGGCCGAAGCGAGCCATCTGGCGCAGCG
>JANNKN010000456.1:0-12747 GCA_031396315.1 Deltaproteobacteria bacterium | reverse complement strand
CGAGGCGCTCGTCGCCGCGCGCGCGGGGCGCATGCGCACGTTCGGACGCCAGCTGCGCGGCGACGCGCCCGGCTTCGCGGCGCTGCCTGTCGCGCAGCATGCCTGCGCGATGGGCGCAGTGCAGGGCATCGTGGCCGCGCTGCTCGCGCGCGCGCGAACCGGCCGGCGTCAAGAAGTGGAGACGAGCCTGCTCCAGGGCCTGCTGCCCTACGACCTGGTGGAGTTGTTATGGATCCAGCTCGCGGATCGCGGCGCGCTCGCGCTGCCCGACGCGAGCGCCGGCGACATGCCGACGCTCAACTACCACCCGGTGCTCGCGAGCGACGGACGCTGGATCCAGTGCGGGAACCTGCTCGAGCATCTCTTCTACGCGTTCCTCGACGCGATCGAGCTGCTGCCCGAGCTGCTCGCGGACGAACGCTTCCAGGGCTCTCCCGCGCAGTGGAGCGCGGAGACAGTGGAGGCGGCGCGCGACCGCATCCTGCTGCGCATGCGCGAGCGGACGGCGGCGGAGTGGATGGCCGTGTTCCGCGCGAACGGGAACGTCGCCGCGGAGCCGTACTGCACGGCGCAAGAGGCGCTCGCGCATCCGGACCTGCTCGCGAACGGCGAGGTCGTCACGCTCGCGGACGCGCGCATCGGCAGCGTGCGCCAGATCGGCCCGATCGCGCGGCTCTCGGCGACGCCCGCGTGCGTGGCGCGGGCTGCGCCCGAGGTCGGCGCGCACACGGACGAGGTACGCGCCGAGTGGACGGCTGCGCGTGCGTCGCCGCCTCGCGATCTCGGCGTCGGGAACGAGCGGCCGCTCGAAGGCATCGTCGTGGTGGACTTCTCGACGATCATCGCCGGCCCGCTCGCGACGTCGATGCTCGCCGACCTCGGCGCGCGCGTGATCAAGGTCGAGCCGCCGGGCGGCGACCCGAGCCGCGGCATTCTCGCTGCCGGCGGCCTCGCGACGCGCATGAACGGCGGCAAGGAATCCCTCGCGGCCGACCTGAAGGCGCCGGAGGGGCGGGCGCTCGCGCGCGAGCTCGTCGCGCGGGCCGACGTCGTCGTGCACAATTTTCGGCAAGGCGTCACCGAGCGCTTGGGGATCGGCTGCGCGGATTGCCTCGCGCTGAACCCGCGCGTCGTGTGGGTCGCGGTCTCGGGCTACGGGCAGGACGGCGCGGACGCGGCGCGCCCCGCCACCCATCCGGTGGTCGGCGCGGCGATGAGCGGCGCGACGCTGCAAGCCGGGCACGCGCTCGCGCTGCCGTGCGCGTCGCTCCCAGAGCTGCGCGAGGCCGCGCGCCAGCTCATGCGCGCGAACGAGGCCAACCCGGACCCCAACACATCGAGTGTGCTGGCTGCCGCGATCTCGCTCGCGCTGCTCGCGCGCGAGCGGGGCCTTGCCGAGGGTCAACGCGTGGACGTGAGCATGCTCGTCGCCAACGCGTGGGCGAACGCCGACGACTTTCTCGCCTACGCCGGGAAACCCGCGCGCTCCGCCGTGGATCGCGAGCTGCGCGGCTTCGGGATCGGCTACCGCCTGTACGCCGCGCGCGAGGGCTGGGTGATGCTCGCGCTCACGCGCGAGGCGGAGTGGCAGCGGCTCGCGGCGGCGCTCGGCGACCCCGCACTCGCGTCGCCGGAGGCGCGCAGCGCCAGCGCGCTCGAGGCGCATTTCCTCGCGCGCACTGCGCTCGAGTGGGAGGCCCTGCTGCTGCCCCAACGGGTCGGCTGCGTGCGCGCCGACGGCCCGCCGCCGGGACGCTTCTGGGCCGACGAGCCGCACGCGCGCGAGAACGGCTTCGTCGTGCCCGCGCGGCACGCGAGCCACGGCGAGCTGCTCCGGTGGGGCGCGCTCGTTCATGTCAACGGCTTCCCGAGCGAACGCCGGGCCGCTCCGCTGTGCGGCGAGCACACGCGGGCGGTGCTCACGGAGCTCGGGCGCAGCCCGGCCGACGTCGCGGCGCTGCGGGCGAAAGGCGTGATCGCGGCGCACGAGGCGTAACCGGCTCGCATCGCGCGCGGGCAGCGCTGCTAGACGAGCTCCTCGAGCGAGATCGCGAGCTCACGCTGCGCGCCGTCCGCGCCTTCGATGCGGAGCGAAACGCGCGTTCCGGCGGGCTCGCTCCGAAAGCGCGTGCGCAGCCGCAACAAGTCGCCCGCGCCGACGGGCTTGCCCTCGATCGCGCGCACGCGCTCACCCACGCGGACGCCCGCGCGCTCCGCGGGCCCGCCGGCCGTCACGTCCATCACCTCGAGCGCGTCGCCCAGATCGTTGAGCCACAGGCCCGAGCGGTCGAACACGTCGCGCGCCGCGAACTGGCTGTTCGGCTCGAAGTAGATGCGCTGATGCACGTAGTCGAGCGTGAGGTCGAAGCGCTTCAAGACGCCGCCGCCGATGTTGCCCGCCACGTCGGTCGCGGAAAAGGCGCCCGCCTGCTGCAGCGAGAGCAGCGTCACCGGTTCCGAGATCTCGAGCTCCGCGATGCGCAGCCGCTTCGCGCGCGCGAGCCGTGAACGCGTGGCGCCGCCCACGCCCCAGCCCGAGGTCGCGGTGAAGCGCGGCGCGTACTTGGCCTCGAGGTCGTGCGCTTTCGCGAACGGCGCCGCGAGCGTGAGCGAGGAGCGCGCGCCGGTGTCGAGGTCGAACCACCCGCGCAGGCCGTCGACCTCGGCTTCGATGCGCGGCGTGTGGTCGTCGAACGTGAACGGCACCGCGACGCCAGGCCCCTGATAAGTGAAGCGCTGCGGATCCGAGAGCGTGAGCTGCTGCTCGTCGTAGTCGATGCGCGCGACGAAGCGTCGGAACACCTCGTAGCCGACGACGCCTGGCGCGGGGCGGCCTTCGACTTGCGACAGGGAGCCGAGCGGCACCACGTAGAAGGATTGATTCTCGAGGAACGCGTCGCCGATCTCGACGCGCGCGATCTGCGTCACGCCGATGTCCACCTTCTGGTCGCCGGTGCCGCGTCCCTCGATCTCGCCGCTGACGGCGAGGCCGAGCTCTCGCGCGAGCTCCGGCGTCACGATGTTGAGGCCGCCCGTGTCGACGAACAGGGTGAGCGCGCGGCCGGCGAGCTTCACTTCGACGAAGATGTGGTTGTTCGAGAGCTCGAAGGGCACGCTCGTCGAGGGCGCGTCGCCCGCGATCCCGAAGTCTCGCGGTGGCGGCGCCGGCATCGCGAGCTCCGCTGGCGCGAGCTCGCCGCCGAATGCGATCGACTCGAGCGTGAGCCGCGTGTCGTACTTCGCGTCGCCGTTGCTCTCGCGAATCGCGAACGGCACTGCGACGCCGTCGACGCGGCGCCAATCGGCGTAGGTGGTGGTGAGCGTGTCGCTCGCGGACTGCTCGACGACGCGATCCGGAAGCGCGCTCTCGGCGTCGAGCCAGAGCTCGAATGCGCGGCCGCCTTCGGGTGCGATCGCGAGCACCTCGAAGCGCCGCTCGCCTTCGCTGCGCGCGCCCAGTGCGTCCACGCGCCCGGGCAGGCGCCGCGTGAGGTGGGAGAAGGTGCGGCGGTAGGCGGCGCTCACGGCACCCGCGCGCCGGTCTACGCCGCGTTCGGGGCGCGGGGGATTGTTGCCGTCGATCGACCACGGCGTCTCGCCGTCGAAGCCTTCGGCGAGGGTGATGACGCCGAGGTCGATGCGCATCGCGAAGCGACCGGTGCGGTGGTCCTCGCTGCGCTCGGCCGTGCCCGAGAGGCCCTGGGATTCGACGCGCAGCGTCGCGTGCGACGAAGCGACCGCGGCGAGCGCGTCGCCGCCCAAGGCTGCGCGCGCGCGGGCGAGCGTCGCATCCGCAGACGAAGCGGGCGCCGCGTGCGCGGTTCCGCAGAGGAGGGCGGAGGAGAGTGCGAGTGCGCGAAGCGATCGGTGCATGGGAAGACCTTCCGTTGGATCGCGCGCCTACGCGCTACGCGCCCGAGGCGGTTCGCGGCGGAGCGTCACGGCGGCGCCGCGAGGCCGTCCTCCGCGGACGGCTCGGCCTCCGCCTCGTCTTCGTCCGGAGCAGGCGCTACTGCGTCGCGCTCGAGCTCGCGAAGCAGTGCCATCGCCTCGGTGCTGCCGCCTGCGTGATTCCACGCCACGAGCGAGCGGATCAAGCGCGCGGCATCGCGCTTTCGCTCGGCTTGCAGGTACGCCTGGGCGAGCAAGAACTTGATCTGCGGCTGCGAGGGCAGCATCTGGTAGGCGGCTTCGAGGGAAGCGAGCGCGCGTTCCGCTCCTTCGGAATCGCCCAGGTAGGTCGCACCGTTCATCGCGAGCGTCTCCGGGACGCCCGGGTCGAGCTTGTAGCTGCGCGCGAACTGGCGCCGCGCCTCGACGAGCCATGCGGCTGCACCCTCCGGATCCCTTGTGCTGGCCTCGCGCGCGCGATCGATGAAATACTCGCCGTAGTCGAGCTTGTGGTACGCGTCGTTCGGCTCGAGCGCGATCGCGCGTTCGTAGAGCGGCTCGGCCTGTGCGAAGCGCCCGGCGAACTTGTGCAGATCCGCGCTGCCGACCAGCGCGACCGCATTGTTGGGGTTCGCCTCGAGCGCGGCATCGAGCGCCTTCTGTGCGAGCTTCGCATTTCCGCTCACCAACGCGACGATCCCGAGCCGCGCCGCGATCTCGTCTTCGGCGAGTGGACGCACGACCGGGGGCGCAGCGGCCGCTTCCGCCGGTAGCGGAATCGGCCAGATCTTCGCTTCGCCCTGCAGGTACCGGAGAATGCGCGCTGCCAGGGCCTCCGGAGCTTCTCCGAAGGCGGCCGAGAACGCAGCACCGTCGCGCTCACCGGACTCGACGCCTTCCATGTACCGCGTCATGCGCTCCGAGAAGTTTGCTCGGTGCGGCCCGAGCATCAGGTAGTGAACGAGCGCCCACGACTGCGCATAGAACATCGCCTGATCGGCGTCGCTCAGCTTCGAGAGGTCGCGCACGCGCAGGACGCGCGCGTAGCTCATCCACGGGTTGTACTGAAGCCACTCGCGGCGATTGCGCACGAGGTCGCCGACGAAGGCGTGGCCGCGGTCGAAGGTCATGGTCGAGAGGACTTCGGCGAAGCCCTCGTGAAACCAGGGCGGGTACGAGACGCTGCTCTGGTTGTACGCGAGGAAGTGGGAGTACTCGTGGAACAACACGATCGAGAGCGAGAGGCCGCGCGGGCCCTTGCTCACGACGGCGACGTTGCGGCGCATCTCGGGGCGGAACCAACCGAGTTGGCCGCTGCCCACGTCGAGCTCTTTCGTGCGCGGCGGCACGATGAAGACGCGCGTGGGAACGCGCTCCTCGACGCGGGCGTTCAGCAGCCGGCGCACCGCGATGCGAAAGCTCTCGAGATCCGTGGCGAGGCGGAGGGTGTCCTCTTCGTCGATGGCGCTCGCGACCGAGAAGTGTTGCGTGCGCACCTCGATCCACTTGCGCGTCCACAGATCGCGCGCGGCGGCTGGGGCCGCCAGCAGCAGCAGAAGCACGCCGTTCGCGATCGACCTCGACGCCCGCATCGGCTCATTATGCCCGAGCCAGCACGGCGGATGAACGCTCGAAAAGGGGGAGGCCGCGCGGATTCGCGAAAATCGCGCCAAGCTCCGGGGCGCGGAGGCGACGCCATGGCGATCGACGGGTTCGCGAACATCGACTTCGATGCGTTCCACCGCGAAGAGCTGCCCCGTCGCCTCGCCGCGGGACGGGGCGCGCAGGCCGCTCGCTCCGCCGCACCGCTCGGCAGCCTCGGCCTCCGGACGAAGAGCGGCGCCGCCTACACGTACGCACCGCGGGATGGCGCGCTCGCGCTCGTGCCTGGCGACGCGGACGCGGACACGCTGATCGAGCTCGACGCCGAAGACTGGCAGGGCCTCGTGCACGACTACGAGGCGGCGGCCGGCCTCCTCTACGCGAGCCGCGTGCGCTGCCTGCGCGGCGACGCGCTGAAGTTCGTGCTGTGGGAGCCGGCGCTGCGCAGCCTCTACACCGGGCGCGAGGTCTTCGATGCGGACGCGCTGGCGCTGCGGGATGCGCGTGGCGGCGCGCTCGATCCCGCGCGCGTATTCCGCTTCGGAGACGATGCCGACGAAATGAGCCACTTCCTCCGCAGCGCGGGCTTCCTGCTCGTGCGCGACGTGTTCGCGCGGGCGGAGGTCGACGCCTTTCTCGCGGAGTCGCGCGAGCTCGCGAGCGAGGCGCGGCCTGGCGACAAGCTCTCGTGGTGGTCCAAGGACGCGAGCGGCCACGAGGTGTTATGCCGCGTGACGCGCGCCGCGGCGAAGCCCGGCCTCGCGACGCTGCCTCACGACGCGCGCGTGCGCGCGCTCGCGGAGCTCGCGAAGACGCAGCTCGTGCACCGGCACGGCGAAGGCAACGGCGTCACCGTGATCTTCAAGAATCCCGGCATCCGCGAGGGCCTCTCGGACCTTCCCTGGCATCGCGACTGCGGCATGGGCGGCCACGCGCTCGTGTGCCCGGTCGTGATCGTGTCGACGTACCTGACGCCCGCGAATCGCGAGACCGGCGAGCTGCGCTTTCTGCCGGGCTCTCACGACAAGTCTTGCGGCGCCTACATCGACACGGCCGATGCGGGCGCGCCGCGCGGCGTCTCGTTCGACGCGCAGCCCGGTGACGTGAGCGTGCACTTCAGCGACGTGATGCACGCCGCGCCGCCGCCGGCGCGCGAGGACCTCGCGGGCTACCGCATCAGTGCGATCACCGGCTTCGGTCCGCCCGGTGCCCGCGTGCACCGCGGCAAGAGCTACAACGACGCGCTGCATCGCCGCGACGACGGGCAGATCGAGCATCTCGGCGACGTGGCCGCGAGCGTCTCGCGCTGAAGGCGCGCGAAGGAGCGACGATGGTGGACGCAGTTCCGAGCAGCGCGCGGGCGCGCGGCCGCATCGCACCGGTGAAGATGGCCCACGTCGTGCTTCGCACGAACCGCTACGACGAGATGATCGCGTGGTGGAAGACCGTGCTCGAGCTCGAGGTGATGCATGCGAACCCCTTCGTCACGTTCCTCACCTTCGACGAGGAGCATCACCGCATCGCGATCGCGCAACTGCCGGATCTGAAGGATAAGCTGCCGAATGCGGTCGGCGTCGATCACTTCGCATTCAGCTACGCGAGCGTCGGCGACCTGCTCGCCACGCACGAACGCCTCGCCGCGCAGGGCATCCGGCCGAGCACGTCGATCCATCACGGCGTGACGCTCTCGTTCTACTACCTCGATCCCGATCGCAACGAGGTCGAGCTGCAGGTGGACGCATTCGGGGCGCAGGCCGAGCTGAACGCGTTCCTCGCGGGCGGCGCGTTCGCGCGCAATCCGATCGGTGTGCTCGTCGACGGCGACGCGCTGGTCGCGCGCTGGCGGGCCGGCGCGACGGACGCGGAGTTGTTACGGCCGCTCGAAGGCGGGCCGCCGGACATGCGGACGGTGTTCGCCGAGCACTGAGGCGCCGCGCGCGGCTACTTCGGCTTCGCCGACTCGCGCCGCGCGCGCAGCGCATCGAGCCGCGTCTTCAGCTCGCTCTCGGCGCCGTGCTCGCTCGGGCGATAGAACGGCTCGCCCACGACGACGCTCGGCAAATTGCGCGCTGCGACGAACGCGTCCGGCGCGTCGTGCGCGTACTGGTAGCCCGCGCCGTAGCCCTCGTGCTTCATGAACGCGGTGACCGCATTGCGTAGGTGCATGGGTACAGGCGCGCTGCCGAACTTCGCGACCGCCTCGCTCGCGCGACCGAGCGCGAGGTAGGAGGCGTTGCTCTTCGGCGCGCAGGCGAGGTAGGCGGTGGCCTGCGCGAGGGGGATGCGCGCCTCGGGCATGCCGAGGCGGTCCACGGCCTGATGACACGCGACCGCAAGCGGCAGCGCTGCGGGATCCGCGTTGCTCACGTCCTCGCTGGCGAAGATCATCAGGCGCCGCGCCGCGAATAGCGGGTCGTCGCCGGCGTCGAGCAGGCGCGCGAGGTAATAGAGCGCGGCGTCGGGATCGCTCGCGCGCAGGCTCTTGATGAACGCGGACGCGACGTTGTAGTGCTCCTCGCGGTCGCGATCGTGAAGCAGTGTGCGCTCGCCGATCGCACGGCGTGCGAGCTCGAGCGTGAGCGAGAGCGGCGGCGCGGGGGGAGCGGCGGCTGTGTTCGGCGCGCCTCGCGTGCGCAGAAAAGCTACCGCGGTCTCGAGCATGCCCAGCGCGCGGCGTGCATCGCCATCGGCGGCGTCGGCGATCGCGGCGAGCGCATCGGGCTCGGCCGCAACCTCGCCGCCATAGCCGCGCTCGGGTTCCGCGAGTGCGCGCTCGACCAGCTCGAGCAAATCGCTCGGCGCGAGCGCGCGCAGCGTGAAGACGCGGCAGCGCGAGAGCAACGGGCCGATCACCTCGAAGGAGGGGTTCTCGGTGGTCGCGCCGATCAGCGTGATCACACCCGATTCGACGTGCGGGAGCAGCGCGTCTTGCTGCGCGCGGTTGAAGCGATGGATCTCATCCAGGAAGAGCACCGTGCGCTCACCGTTCCGGCGCAGGCGCTCGGCCTCCACGATCACCTCGCGCACATCCTTCACGCCTGCGCTGACCGCCGAGAGCGCGACGAAGTGCGCCGCGCGGCCAGGCGCTGCCTGCGCGACGAGCCGCGCGAGTGTGGTCTTGCCGCAGCCGGGTGGGCCCCAGAGCAACAGCGAGGGCAGTGTGCCGGCACCGATCAGCGCGCGCAGTGGAGCACCGTGCGCCACGAGGTGCGCCTGGCCCGCGATCTCGCCAAGCGAGCGCGGCCGCATGCGCTCCGCGAGCGGTGCGCCGAGCGCCGAGGTAGCGCGCGCGGCGAGCGGCGCAGGGACCGCGAACAGATCGGGCGTGTCGTCGCGCGGCATCGGCCCAGCATACCTGGACGCGCGCTGTACGATTTCGTCCGACTGCGTCCCTTCTGCAAGATTGCCGCGTCAGACCCCAGTGCCGGTTCCAGTCTGGCGCGCGCGAGTCGGCGGATGGGCGAAGCGCGGCCGCCTGCGGCGCTTGCGCAGCCCGCGCTCCGCAGCCACGCTCGCGGCCATGTCTTCGCTGCGATCGCCGGTGCATTGCGTCGCGCTGTGCGCGAAGCCGCGCTCCGTGCCGGCGCAGGCGGCTGCCCGCGAGCTCGCGCAGTGGCTCGCCGCGCGCGGGGTCGAGGTGCTGCTCGACGACACGCTCGCGGCGGGCGGGCAGGGGCATCGCGCGCTCGCGGAGAAGGCAGACCTGCTCGTGGTGCTCGGCGGCGACGGCACGCTGCTCTCCGTCGCGCGCGAGATCGGGGCGCGCCCGGTCCCGATTCTCGGCGTGAACCTCGGGACGCTCGGCTTCCTCGCCGAGTTCGCGCCGAGCGAAGAGCGCGAGGTGCTCGAGCGCGTGCTGCGCGGCGACTACACGACCGTCGAGCGCATGCGCCTCGACGTGCGCGTCGCGCGCGGCGGCAGCGAGCTATTACGGTCCCACGCGCTCAACGACGCGGTGATCACGCGCGCCGATCTCTCGCGCATGATCGACCTCGAGGCGACCGCCGACGGCGTTCCGGTAACGACTTATCACGGTGACGGCTTGATCGTCGCGACGCCGACCGGCTCGACGGCCTATACGCTCTCCGCCGGCGGCCCGATCCTGATGCCGGGCGCGCGCGTGTTCGTGCTCACGCCGATCTGCCCGCATGCGCTCGCGCAGCGGCCGCTCGTGCTGCCCGACACGACCGCGCTCACGATCACCGTGCACCCCCGCGACGGCGCGGCGCGGCTCACGGTCGATGGCCAGGTCGCGCTCGCACTCGACGATGGCGATCGCATCGAGATCGCCGCCTCCGCGCATCCCGCGCACTTCGTCGCGTCCCCGTTCCGTTCGCGCTTCGACGTGCTGAGGACGAAGCTCGGCTGGGGCGCGGCGTGATCGAGCGCCTGCGCATCGCCTCGCTCGCGCTCGTCGACGAGCTCGAGATCGAGTTCGGGCCGGGGCTGAACGTGCTGACGGGCGAGACGGGTGCGGGCAAATCGATCGTGCTCTCCGCGCTCGCGCTGCTCGCCGGTGCGCGGCCGAAGCCCGGCAGCGTGCGCGAGGGCGCCGAGAGCGCGGCGGTGGAGGCGGTTTTTCGCACGAGCGCATTGCCCGCGCTCGCGATCGCTCTCGAAGCGCGTGGGCTCGAGGCCGAGAACGGCGAGCTGATCGTGCGGCGCACGCTCACCGCGGATGGTCGGAGTCGCGCATGGGTCGGCGGCTCCCTCGTGCCGATCGCCACGCTCGCGGAGTTGTTCGGCGAGCAGATCGAGATCTCCAGCCAACACGCTTCGCAGGCGCTGCTGCGCAGCGAAGCCCAGGGCTTGCTATTGGATGCGTTCGGCGAGCTGCTGCCGCTGCGGGCGGTCGTGCTGCGCTTCGTCCGCGAGCAGCGCGAGCGCGAAGCGGAGATCGCGCGGCTGGGCGCCGAGGCCGAGGAGCGCACGCGGCGCGCGGACTACCTCGCGTTTCAGGTGCGCGAGATCGACGAGGTGGGCGTCGAGCCCAACGCAGTGGCCGCGCTCGAGCGCGATCACGCGCGCCTCGTGCACGCGGAGCGCCTGCGTGAAGACGCAGGCCGCGCGGCGGCGGCGCTGACGGGCGACCCCGCGCAGAGCGACGCGCGCGCTGCGGTCGATCTCGCCAGCGAGGCCGAGCGCGCGATCGCAGCGCTCGCGAAGCTCGACGCCAGCCTCGCGCCGCTCGCCGAGCGCCTCACTACGCTGCGAACCGAGACTCAGGCGCTCGCGCGCGAGCTCGAGCACTACGCGGCCTCGATCGACGTCGACGCCGAACAACTCGGCGCGGTCGAGGAGCGCATTCGCGCGCTCGAGAAGCTGCGACGCAAGTACGGGCGCAGCGCGGAGGAGATCGTCGCGCACCGCGAGCGCGCGGCGGGCGAGCTCGCCGCACTCGCGGGCAGCGACGACCGCATGCACAAGCTCGAAGCCGAGCGCGCGGCGGCCGCGGAGACGCTCGCGCGCGAGCTGATGAAGCTCAGCGCGGGGCGCGCGAAGGCAGCGAAGGCGCTCGCGGCGGAAGCGCAGCGCGGGATGCGGGAGCTCGCGCTGCCAGCGGCGCGCTTCGAGGTGTCGCTCGCGCCCGCGGCGGAGGGGCTCGCCGCGAGCGGTGCCGAGACGATCGAGTTCGTGTTCAGCGCGAATGCCGGCGAGGCGCTGCGCCCACTGCGCTCGGTGGCTTCGGGCGGCGAGCTATCGCGCGTCTTTCTCGCGCTGAAGAACACGCTGCGGCGTGCGGGCGCCGGCATGGTGCTCGTATTCGACGAGGTCGACGCGGGGGTAGGGGGCGCCGTGGCGGAGCGCGTCGGTGCGACGCTCGGCTCGCTGGCTGAACACCACCAGGTCTTGTGCATCACGCACCTTCCGCAAATCGCGGCGCACGCGGCGGAGCACTTCGAGGTGCGCAAGCGCGAGCGCGACGGGCGCACCGTCACGCAGGTCGAGCGGCTCAGCGCGGCCGAGCGCATCGACGAGATCGCGCGGATGGCGGGCGGCGAAACGATCACAGAGGCGACTCGCAAGCACGCCCGCGCGCTGCTCCAGGGTGCCCGCGGGGCGAGGTAGCGGTGCCCTACCTCTAGGAGCCCGCCGCATGAAGCCGATCGGCCGCCCCGCGGGATGTCCCGCGCCGCCGCGGGGAAGCGCTCTGTGACAGTAATCACGAAGACGCCGTCTCCCGGGGTCGATGAATAGACCCTGGGACGGGGGTCGTATGGCAGCCGGAGCCGCACAGAAGGCGGTCACGCTCGTGCCTTCGGGCGCGTCGATCGAAGTGATGCGGGGCTTCTACGAAGGCCTCGAGCTCGCGATCGACCGTGACTGGTTCGTGATCGGACGCGGACGCGGCGCCGACGCGATTCTCGCCGACGCCACCATCAGCCGCGCCCATGCCGCGATCGGATTCGAAACGACCGACGGTTTCTTCGTCCAGGACCTCGGCAGCACCAACGGAACGCTGCTCAACGGCGAGCGCCAGAAACGCGGCTCGCTGCGCGACGGCGACCAGATCCAGATCGGCAAGCTAGTCCTGCGCGTTTCGCTGCCGAGCGCGGAAGCCGCCCGATGAGCGCCGCGAAGCACGATCTCACGCTGCTCGTGATGTCCGGCGAGACGTCCCCGGTTCGTCGGGTGCGCATCCGCCGCGCATGGTTCAAGCAGGGCGCGATCGGCGCCGCACTCTTCGTCGTGATGCTCGGCGTCGCCGGTATCGACTATGTCCGGCTGCGCCTCGACTCGACCGACGTCGACCAGATGCGCGCGGATGCACAGCGCCAACACGCCGAGCTCGAAGCGCTGCGCGGACAGGTCGGCGGCATCTCGCAGCAGTTCGAGGAGATTCGCGAGCTGGAAAGAAAGGTTCGCGTGATCGCGAACTTGCCCAGTGCGGTTCGAGAAACGCGCGTACCCAGCGAAGGCGGCCAGGGCGGCGCAGGCGATGCGGACGGCCTCGGGGACGCGGCGCTGCCGGGCACTCCGAACACGCTTCCCGCGGAACACCACGACGACGACCTCGGGGCAACTTCGTCGCGCGCCGAAGACAAACTGCGCAGCGCCCTCGATCGCATCGAGCTGCGCGCGCGCAAGCTGAGCATGCAGCTCCCCGAGCAGCGCGCGAGCCTCGAAGCGCTCGTCGCGGGCCTCGAGGATCGCCGCGATCAGCTTGCAGCGACCCCGTCGATTTGGCCGACGAGTGGCTTCGACACCTCGGGTTACGGCTTTCGCACCTCGCCCTTCACCGCTCGCCGCCAG
>JANNKN010000406.1:0-10008 GCA_031396315.1 Deltaproteobacteria bacterium | reverse complement strand
GTCGCCGATCACGTCGAAGCGTCCGAGCGTAATTCCCACGAAGCCCGCTTCGGGCGCCTTCGCGATCGCTTCCGCAACACGCCGCACGGCGCCGCGCCGCGCCTTGATCGCGATCCACGCGGAGCTCGCACCGGGCCCGATCGCTACGTCCGTAACCGCTTGAATGCGGCACAGCCCGGCTCCTTCGAGGCGCCGCACGCGCGCGCGGATGGTGCCTTCGGAGCGTTCGAGCCGTCGCCCAACTTCGCGCAGGCTGGTGCGCGCGTTCTCTTGGAGTTGTTCGACGATCGCGCGGTCGAGGTCGTCGAGCGGCCCGCTCTCGTGTACTGGCAGCGCGCGCGGCTCGAGCCGGTCGAGCTTCGCCCAATCGGTGCGGTGGTGGACGCGCTCCAGCACGAGGAAGGATTCGAGTTCCTCGACGCCGCGAATCGCACCGATGTGCTTCTCGAGCTGCTCGAACAGATCGTGTTGGTCGCGCGCGTAGAGCGTGGCCATCAGTTCGAAGCCGCCGAGGCAGGAGTCGAGGCCCGTAACGCTCGGCAGGGCGGCGACTTCCTCCGCGACCTCCGATGGCGTTCGCCCAGCGACCTGGATGCCGACGATTACGAACAGCCCGTAGCCGACGGCTTTCGCGTCGAGCATGCCGAGCACCCGTAACAGATTCGCGTCTTCGAGCCGGCGGATGCGCGCGGCAATGGTCTGCTCGGTGACGTCGAGGCTCTCCGCGAGCGCGCGGTTGGTGGTGTGCGCGTCGCTCTTGAGCTGAGCGATGATCGCGCGGTCGAGGTCGTCGAGCCGCGGCGTTTCCTGCATCGATGGGTGCTCGCTCTTGGAAGGCATTCGACTACTCAGCTAGCTGCGCGCGTTGCGCGAAGGATCTCGGCCCGACTCGGTCGTTGCGCGCGCTCGGCGAGCGCGCGGCGCTGCCGCCGGCGAAGCAGAGCGTGGCGCCCGAGCCCGAGCCACGCGCTCGGGTCGCGCATCCATGCCGTCATGCCCGTGAAGCCGTGATAACCCGTCCAGATTCCGCGAAAAAAGTTCGCGTCGGCGAGCTGCGCCTCGTCGAGCAAGCGGGTGACCTGCTCGCGCGTGACGTCCGCGAACCTCGCGCTGCGCCGGCCCGTCGCGACTTCGAAGCGCGCGCGCGAAGCGCGATCCATCGCGAGCATCGTGCGCCAGTCGGCGCGCAGCTCGCGCTCGAGCACGCGGTCGTAGCGGATGGCCCGTTCGCGCGGATCGCGCGTTGCGCTGAGCGTCTCTGCGAGCAGCGCCGCGGAGACGAACGACCAGGTGCAGCCGCGCCCATAACGCGGGTTGGTGCGCACCGCGGCATCGCCGACCAGGAAGAAATCGAGCGCGCTCGGCAGCCCATCCTGGAGCGTGCTGCGCCAGAACGTGTCCATCTGCCCAAAGCCGAACACTTCGCTGGTCGGCCGCGCTTGCTCTGGATCGACCCAGCGCGCGAGCACCGGCAGCTGCATGCAGAGCGCGTGGAACCGAGCCGGGTCGCGCACCACCGCGATCATCTCCGGGTCGTCGCGCTGGACCTGATAAGTGACGGTGAAGGCGCCCGCGTCCGAGGGCAGCGCGCCGACGACGAAGTCGGCGAACAACAGGCCGGGCAAGCCATGAGAAGCGGGGAACTCGCGGCCGGGCAGCAGCTCGTAATGCCGAGTGAAGTAGAGGATGCCGGCGTCGTGATGCTCTTCGGCGAGCCGCCCGCCGAGTGCGCAGAGCTCCCGCGCGAGCGCGCTGCTGCGCCCCGAAGCATCGATCGTGACGGCGGCGCGCACGTCCTCGATCCCGCCCACGCGCTGCACGCGCACACCCTCGATGCGCGCCGGCGTCGCGGGCGCGCCGAGCAGGCCCAACACCTCGGCGCCGCTCTCGATGCGCGCGAGCCCGCGCTCCTCGACGTAGCGCCGCATCTCCCACTCGAACGTGGTGCGCCGCGCGGAGATGGAGGTGAGCGCGGCGTCTCCAGCGCGAGGCGCGTAGCGCGCTCGCGCGAGCGGATGCAGCGCCTCGGCGAAGCGCCCCTCGCCGCCGCCCGCGCGCACGAGGCGCTCGAGCAGCTCGGGATGGCGCACTGCTAGCGCTGCGCGCAGGCGGCCCATGAAGAAATGCGGATGCACCGCATGCGGCACGCCGCGCCGCCGCCGAGCGGTTTCGTCCGCGTGCTCGGCTTCCGCCGCGGGCGCTGCGTCGCGCTCGAAGATCGTCACCTCGAAGCCGGATCCTGCGAGCGCGAGCGCACACGAGAGCCCGCCCATGCCGGCGCCGACTACCGCAATGCTGCGCTCGTTCACGCCGACTCGCCTCGCGCGGCCCTAATTACGACCGGCCGCTTTCACTGTGAATCTTCGCGGTCATGCCGGCGGGATCTGGCGCATAGGTGTGGTCCTGCTGCACGCGGCCTTGCGCGTCGAACACGAGGAACACGCACGCCGGGAACGCTCCGCTCGGGAAGCGGCCTTCGCATTCGAGCGCGACGGTGTCGCCGCTCGCCACCGCCTTCAGCACGCGCAAGCTGCGCGTCGGCGCTCCTGCGGCGATTTTTCGTTCGAGGTCACGCAACTGCTCGCGCCCCCGCAGCGTCACGCCGCGCAGCACGTCCACCACCTCGCAGTCCGCGGCGTACACCTCGTCCACCATCTTCTCGACGTCGTGGTTGTAGGTCTCCTCCCAACGCTTCACGGCCTCGAGGTTGCGGTGTTCCTGCTCGGTCATGGGGTGCCTCCTCCCCGAAATTACCACGAAACGGTGTAGAGTTTCAAGAATGCGTTTCTAAATTACACTTCGGATACGCAAAAATTAACCTGCGAGTCGCGGGCGCTCGAGGCGGGCGCGACGCGGTAGCGGAAGCGGAAGCGGAGGGCGCAGCGATGGGACGGCTGGACGGCAAGGTGGCAGTGATCACGGGCGGCGCCTCAGGCATGGGCGAAGCCTCGGCGCGGCTCTTCGTCGCCGAGGGCGCGCGCGTCGCGATCGGAGATGTGCAGGCCGAGCTGGCGGAAGCGGTGGCGAAGTCGCTCGGCGATCGCGCGATCGCTCTCGCGGTCGACGTGAGCCGCAGCGCGGATGTGAAGCGCCTCGTCGACGCGGCGGTCGCGCGCTTCGGACGTCTCGACGTGATGTTCAACAACGCCGGCATCGGCGGCAGCGAAGGCCTGATCCACGAGACGCCCGAGGACGTGTTCGATCGCATTCTCGCGGTCGACCTCAAAGCAGTCTGGCTCGGCATCAAGCACGCGGTGCCGCACCTAATCGCCGCGGGGGGCGGCTCGATCGTGAGCACCGCCTCGGTCTCGGCGCATCTCGGCATGAAGTATCAGGGCGCTTACGGAGCTGCGAAGGGCGGCGTGGTGCAGCTCACGCGCGTGGCCGCGGTCGAGTACGCGGAGCACGGGATCCGCGCGAACGCGATCTGCCCAGGCGGCGTGCTCACGCCACTTTTGTGGGCGAACCCGGGGCTGCCCGAGCCGCTGAGCCCGTCCGTGGTCGAGGAGCAGCTGAAGCGCGTGCAGCCGATCGCGCGCGCCGGGCTGCCGCGCGACATCGCCCACGCCGCGCTCTGGCTCGCAAGCGACGATTCGTCGTTCGTGACTGGCACGACCGTGATCGTCGATGGCGGCTGGACAGCCTCGGCAGGGGCGCCTTCAGCTCTCGCGGAGATGACGCAGCGCCGCTGAGCGGAGATCGTGCGCGGGCCGGTCTACGCTGCGCCCCAACTGGCGGAGACGCAGCGATGGATTTCGACCTCGGCAGCGAACTCGAATCGATTCGTGCCGAGGCGAAGCGCCTCTGCGAAAGCTTCGACGATGATTATTGGAGCGCGAAGGACGAGGCACACGAGTTTCCGTGGGAGTTCTATCGCGCGTTCGCCGAGAACGGCTGGCTCGGGATCCTCGTGCCCGAGGCGTACGGCGGCGCGGGGCTCGGTGTGCTCCATGCCGGCGTGCTGCTCAACGCCGTCGCGAACAGCGCGGGCGCGCAGAACGCGGCCTCGGCGCTGCATCTCTCGATCTTCGGCATGGGCCCCGTCATTCATCACGGCTCCGACGAGCTGAAGCGACGTACGCTGCCGCCGACCGCGACAGGCGAGCTGCACGTCTCCTTCGGCGTGACCGAGGACGACGCCGGCACCGACACGAGCCGCATCCGCACCTTCGCGCGCCGCGACGGCGACCACTTCGTCGTGAGCGGCAAGAAAGTCTGGAACTCGAAGGCGCAGCAGGCGCAGAAGATCTTGTTACTGGCGCGCACGACACCGCGCGAGGAGTGCAAGCGCCCGCTCGACGGCATGACGCTGTTCCTCGCGGATCTGGACCCGCGCCACGTCGAGATCCGCCCGATCCCGAAGCTGGGCCGCAACGCGGTGAACTCGAACGAGGTCTACATCCAGGAGCTGCCGGTCGCGCTCGGCGACGTGGTCGGCGAAGTCGGGCGCGGCTTCTACTGCTTGCTCGACGGGCTCAATCCCGAGCGCATCGTGATCGCCGCCGAAGCCGTCGGGATAGGCCGCCGCGCGCTCGAGGTGGCGACCCGCTATGCAAAGAGCCGCATCGTATTCGATCGTCCGATCGGGCAGAACCAGGCGATCGCGCACCCCCTCGCAGACTGCCTCTCGGAGCTCGAAGCCGCCGACCTGTTATGGCAGAAGGCGGCTTGGAGCTACGACGCGAAGCAGCCCGCCGGCCCGCTCGCGAACATGGCGAAGCTGCGCGCGAGCGAGGCGGGCTTCCGCGCCTGCGACGTCGCGCTGCAGACGCTCGGCGGCTTCGGCTACGCGCGCGAGTTCCATGTCGAGCGCTATTGGCGCGAGAGCCGGTTGACGCGCATCGCGCCGATCTCGAACGAGATGATTCGGAATTTCATCGCGGAGCACGTGCTTGGGCTGCCGCGAAGCTATTGAGCGGGGTCGCGCTGTGCTCTCGGACCTTTCTTGGGCTTCGCTCGCCTCCGAGGACTACGGCTCGCTGCGCGCGGCGTCATGCGCGGAGCACGCACTCGCTTGGGCGCTCGCCGCTTGCGGCACGCTGCGAGCCCGCGGTCGTCGTCAGGCGCAGTGAGGCGCTTTGTGGCGCTGTCGCAGTAGCTGTCGCGCGGGCTCCCTAACAGCGGTCTTCAAGCGAGCCGATAGATGCGCCGCACGTTGCCGCCGAGCACCTTCGCGCGCGTTTCGGGGGCGAGCTTCGCGGCGAGCTTCTCGAGATCGGGCACCCAGGTGTGCGGGTGATCCGGATGCGGATAATCAGTCGCCCACATGAAGACGTCCGCGCCGACGTGATCGAAGGTGAGGGGCGCGGCGGTTTCGTCGGGATCGCCCGAGATGAAGCACTGGCGCCGGAAGTACTCGGTCGGCGTCGGGCGCCTACCGGGCACGCCGCGGCCCATCGCGAACTGCAGCGCTTCGACACGGTCGAGCATCGCGCCGAGCCAGCCTGAGCCCGCCTCGAGCACGCCGAGCCGCAGCGTCGGGAAGCGGTCGAGCGTGCCGAGCACGAAGAAGGAGAACAGCGCCTCCTGCACGAGGCCGCGCAGTCGAATCAAGTCCGCGATGCCGCGCTTCGGCGCGGGCCAATCGAAGTTCCCCGGCTGCGTCTCGAGCGGCGTGTAGGTCGGGTGGATCGCAAGCGGCACGTCGAGCTCGACGCACTTGCCGAACAGCACGTCGTGCTGCTCGTGACCGTGCGGAACGCGCAAGTGATTGAAGGGATTCACCCAAGCGCCGCGGCAGCCGTCCTTGACCGCGCGCTCGAGCTCGGCGGCGGAGCCTTCGGGGTCGAGCAGCGTGAGCTGCGCGATCGGGATCAGGCGCCCGCCCGAATCACGGCATAGGTCTGCGATCCAGCGGTTGTAGGCGCGCACATAGGCGAGGCTCAGCTCCGGGTCGGTGAGCTCGCACTCCCAGAGCAGCCCGAGCGTCGGATAGAGCAGGGCCTTTTCGAGATTCTCCTGATCGAGCAGATCGACGCGCTGCTTCGCATCCGCGGCGCCGTATGGAAAATTCTCCGCGTAGCGCCGGTCCGGGCGCGGCGTCATGTCCTCCTCGCCCATCGCGCCCAACAAGCCGAGCGCGCCGCGCCGCGAACGCGCGCTCGGCTTGCCCGCGATCTCGAGGTACTCGTAGCCGTCGTCGTCCACGCGAATGCGCAGCGCGCGCGGCTTGTGCTTGGCCTCGAGGTAGTGCTCCCAGAGATCGGGCGGCTCGAGCACGTGCCCATCGGCGTCGATCGTTCCGGGGTAAGGGAAGCGCTTGATCTCGTAGGCCATGGCGTGCTCCTCTCGGTACGAGGCAACCACGATAACGCGACGAGAAATTTTCATTGCGACCTTACGCACAGACCCGTAGTGAGCTTCAGCTTGCGCAGAGATTGGGGTTGATTCCGGCGCAATCTCGGAACAGACTCGCCGCTTCACCCAGGGGTCCACTGATGCGCCAGTCCGTTCGCATTCTTTCGTTCGCGTGGTTGTGTGCTGCGCAGGCCGCAGTTGCGCAGGAATCGGCAGCCCCGCCCGAGCCCGACGGCGGGGGGATCGAAGAGATCCTGATCACCGCCGAGAAGCGCGAGACGAACCTGCAGGACACGCCGGTCGCGGTCACCGCCATCACGAGCGACGCGATCGAGCAGCAGGGCCTCGAAGATTTCAGCGATGTGCAGTTCATTGCCCCGGCACTGGTGTACGGCGAGATCGCCGACATGGCGCAGATCACCATGCGCGGCATCGGGGTCGACACCTCGACGATCGATGCCGAGCCGGGCGTCGGGCTCTACCAGGACGGCGTGTATCGCGGCGGCCTGACGTCGTCGGCCGCACTGTTCTTCGACACCGAGCGCATCGAGGTGCTGCGCGGGCCGCAAGGCACGCTCTACGGGCGCAACACCACGGGCGGCGCGCTGAACGTCATCACGAAGCTGCCAGGGGAGAGCTTCGCGGTGGACGCGGAGGCGCTCTACGGCGCGTACAACCGCCGCCGAGTTTTCGGCGCGGTCGATCTTCCCCTCGTAGAGGGCCTGCTCGCCGTGCGGGGCGCCTTCTCATACGACGCGCGCGACGGCTACACGGACAACCTGTTGACGGGCAACGAAGAAGACGACGGCAAGGCCAAGCAGGCGAAGCTCGCGGCCGTGCTCACGCCGATCGAGACGCTCGACGTCGCGCTGCGCTTCAACTGGATCTCGAGTGATTACGGCGGCCCGCCGTTCGTGCGGACCTTCGACGTGCCCGCCTACCCGCTCTTCATCAGCGCGACGAACCCTGGCGGCGTGTTAGGTGCCCTGCCCGGCATTCCGGCGGGAATCCCGTTCTCCAATGCTGACCCGCGCAACGTCTCCTACGACCAGGACCAGGAGTACACGCGCGATAGCTGGGACCTGAACGCGACGGTCACCTGGGACGTCAGCGAAGACGTGCAGCTGAAGTGGGTCGCCGGCTACCTCGATCTCGATCAGGATCTGAATCCGGCCAACAACGACGGCGTTGCGCTGCGCCTGCTCGAAGGCGACTACGAGCAGTTCAACAACGAGTGGCAGCAGGAGCTGAACGCGTCGGGGACGCTCTTCGACGAGAAGCTCGACTGGATCGCTGGCTTCTTCTGGTACGAGTCCGACATCGCGGAGGTGTACCGCTACCAACTCCCGGACCTGCAGCTCACGTACGAGTGGCTCTTCGGCGCGATTCCCGGCTGCGCCCCGACGCCGACGGGTCCGACGACCGCGACGCCTTCCAATTGCCTCGCGGGGTTCGGCACGCGTCTCGACGGGACCTCGTCCCCTGTTCCGTTCCTCGAGTTCTCGCTCGATCAGCAGCTCACCACGTGGGCGATCTTCACGCAGGAGACGCTCCACGTGAGTGACCGCTTCCGCGTGACCGCCGGTATCCGCTGGTCGAAGGACGTGAAGGACATCCTCCACAGCCAAGTGCTGAACCTCGACCCGAGCGGAGCGTCGGGCTGCGGCACGCTGGCGAATCCGGCCGTCGAACTCACCGAGGAGTGGAGCGAGCCCACCGGCAAGGTCGGTGCCGACTTCGACCTCGGCGAAGACGCGATGGTCTACGGCTCGTACTCGCGCGGCTTCAAGTCCGGCGGATACAACGTCGGGCTGTGCGGCAACACGTACGACCCCGAGTTCGTGAACGCCTACGAAGTCGGCCTCAAGTCGAGCTGGCTCGACAACACCGTGCGCCTGAACGTCTCCGCGTTCTACAACGACTACTCGGACTACCAGGCACGGCAGTTCGTCAACAACGCCTCGCGGATCACCAACGCGGCGGACGCGCAGACCTATGGCATCGAGGTCGAGAGCACGTGGATGCCGCTCGAAGCGCTGCGGCTCGACCTCAACCTTTCGTACCTGACGGCGGAGTACAAGCGCTTCATCGTGGACGACCCGATGAACTCGAACCTCGGCACGATCCAGTGCCCGCCGCCCGCGCCCATCGGCGAGCTGTGCCAGAACGCGCAGGGCAACGTCCTGCCGCGCGCGCCGGAGTGGAAAGTCGGCGCCGCTGCGCAGTACGACTTCGAGCTGGGCGATGCGGGCGGCCTCACGGTGCGCGGTGAGTACGCGTTTACGGACACGCAGTACCACGACGTGTTCGAGAGCTTCTTCGCGCGACAGAAGGGCTACTCGACCGGCAATCTGCGCGCGATCTGGAGGGCGCCGGAGAGCCTGCTCGCCGGATTCAGCGTGCAGGCATACGTCGAGAACATCGGCGACAAGGACTACGTGTCCGTCCACGCCCCCAACGCGACGACCGGCAGCACGATCTCGAACTTCGGCCCGCCGCGCACCTGGGGCATCCAGGTCAACTACGCGTGGGACGCGGATTAGCCGCGCCCTTTCGCCGCGCCGCTAAAACTCGAAGTGATCGCGAATCAGCGCCAGCACCGCGCGCTCGGGCAATAATCGCTTCCCGATCGGCACCAGCATCGAGTCCGGGCCTACCGGGTACCGCACACGCGGTCGCGGCGATTCCAGCGCGTGGGCGATCGCTCGCGCCACCACCTCCGGTCCCGGCGCCTTCGGGAGCGATTCGCGAATCACGCGCTCCGTGCTCGCGATCGCGGCGCCATAATGACTCGCCGCCACGGTCTCGCCCCAATCGGTCGCGTCGTTGAAGCCCGTGTTGATGTCGCCGGGCTCGATCAATGCGACGTGGATGCCGAGCGCGCGCACTTCGTTGTGCAGCGCGAGCGCGAGCGCATCGACGGCGCCCTTGGTCGCGGAGTAATGCGCCTGAAACGGAATCGGCGCGCGGCCCGCGAGCGAGCCCACGATCGCGATGCGTCCGGCCTTCGCCGCGCGCATCGTCGGCAGCACGGCGCGCAGCGTGTGCAGCACGCCGAACACGTTCGTTTCGAACTGCGCGCGCGCGCGCGCCATCGGCGTCTCTTCGACGCTGCCGAAGATGCCGATGCCCGCGTTGCAGACGGCGCCGTAGAGTGCGCCCTCGGCCGCGATCAGCTGCGCGACGCCGCGCTCCAGCGAGGCCTCATCGCGCACGTCGAGGGCGAGCCAGCGAATGCCGTCGCCGTCGGCGCGGGCGCTGCGGCTCGCGCCGTAAACGCGAAAGCCGCGCGCGACCAGGAGTGCGGCTGCGGCGGCGCCGATTCCCGAGGATGCACCCGTGACGAGTACGGCGCGTGTGGCGGCACTCATCCGGGAGGGCTCGCGCGGCGCGCTAGCGGATCACGCCGAGCTGGCGGCCGACGCTGGCGAGCGCTTCGAGCGCGGTGTCGAGATGCTCGCGCGTGTGCGTCGCCATGTACGAGGTGCGAATCATGGCGGAACCTTGGGGCACCGCGGGCGAGACGACGGGGTTCGCGAACACACCCTCGTCCTGTAGCCGCACCGCCATTTCGTACGCCATTTCGTCAGGGCCGATCATGATCGGGATCACCGGCGACTGGGGCTTCCCGATGTTGAAGCCAAGTGCGGTCAGGGCGTGCTTCATGTAGTCGGTGTTTTCCCAGAGCGCCTTGCGCCGCTCGGGTTCGCG
>JANNKN010000371.1:0-4959 GCA_031396315.1 Deltaproteobacteria bacterium | reverse complement strand
GCCGCGCCTCCCGCGCGCTGCGCGTTTTACGAAAGGGGTTACGCGGGTTGCGCTTTCGATTGCTTTGGCGCCGCGGCATGCTTGGTCGTCGTCGAGGAGAGAAGCGATGATCAGCAGTGGACCCGTCGAGGATCGGCTTGCGATTCGCGAGTTGGTCGAGTCGTATAATGATGCGGTGATGCGCTTCGATGGCGCGGCTTGGGCGGAGAATTGGCTCGAGGATGCGGTCTGGTCGCTGCCCGGAATGGGCGACGTCGTCGGGCGCGCGAAGTTTTTTCCGATGTGGCAGGGGATGATGTCGGGGTTCTCGTTCGTCGGCTTCTATGCGTCGGCGGGACCGATCGTCGTGAAGGGCGACAGCGCGCACGCGACCTGGTGGCAGCAGGAGTTCCTGCACGGCAAGGACGGCGTGAAGCGCGCGGTCGCTGGCCGCTACGAGGACGACTACGTGAAGCGCGGCGGGCGCTGGTACTTCGCGAAGCGCCTGTACCAGATCGTCAATCAAGCGGAGACCAGGGGTTGACCCCAGCAGCTTAGTTGGCGCTGGTAGGCATCGGATGCTGGACAGGCGCCCGCGTGGCACGGCGATCGCGGCCAAGAGCGCGGTCGCAGCCTTGCCACCGCGGCACGCACGAAGTATTCCTGTGGTCATACCGGAGTAGGAGCGCGCGATGGCGAGGCCAGCTGCGAAGTTCGCGATCAGTATTCCGCAGCCTCTCTACAAGGCGTTGGAGAAGGCGCGCCGCGAGTCGCGCCGAAGCCGCAGTGCAATCGTCCAAGAGGCCCTCTCCGATTGGCTGAGCCGCGGAGTTCAGGCGGAACTCGTGCGCGAATACGAGCTGGGCTACCGCACCCGGCGCGAGACTCCGGCGGAAGCCCTGGCCGCCTTGGCGACAGCGACTGCGCTCATGCCCAAAGACGAGGAGTGGTAGTGCGCCGAGGCGACGTCTGGTGGGCCCAGCTTCCGGCGCCGGCCGGGCGACGTCCCGTCGTCTTGCTCTCGAGGAACGAGGCGTACGCGGTCCGGGACCTCGTGATCGTCGCGCCGATCAGCAGGCGCATCCGGCGCATTCCGACCGAGGTCGCGCTCGGACGCGAGGACGGCTTGCCTCAACGCTGCGTCGCAAACCTCGACTCGATCACGACCATTCCGAAGGCGATGCTGACACAACCGCTGAGTTCCCTCGCGCCGGAGAAACTCGTTGCGATCGAGCGCGCGCTCTGTTTCGCACTGGGGCTCGTGTAGGGAAGGTGAGGCCTCTCGGAGTTTGCGACCTCTCCCGTCGGCCCGTGCCCCGGTAACTTGCGCGCGTGAGCCTCGAACCCGAAGCCGCCCGCGCGCTCGACGAACGCGTCGATGCGCTCCCGCAGGCGCCGGGCGTGTATCTGCTGAAGAGCGCGCGCGGCAAGGTGTTGTACGTCGGCAAGGCGCAGAACCTGCGCAGCCGCGTGCGTCAGTATTTCGCGGGCGGCGATGGGCGGCAGCAGGTGCCGAACCTGGTCGCGCGCGTCGGTGACGTGTCGGTGCTGGTCACCGACAGCGTCAAGAACGCACTGCTGCTCGAGAACGAGCTGATCAAGCAGCACAAGCCTCCCTTCAACGTGCGGCTACGCGACGACAAGCAGTACCTCGCGCTGCGACTCGATCGGCGCGAGCAGTGGCCACGTCTCACCCAGGTGCGGCGCTTCGCGAAAGACGGCGCTGACTACTTCGGCCCGTACACCTCGAGTGTGAACCTGCGCGCGTCGCTGAATCATCTGCGCCGCCTGTTTCCGCTGCGCAGCTGCAGTGAGGGTGTGTTCCGCGATTATGCGCGGCGCGGGAGGCCGTGCATCGAGCACGAGATGAAGCGCTGCCCGGCGCCCTGCGTGGGTCGCGTGACGCCGGAGGCGTATCGCGAGCTGCTCGATGGCACCGAGTTGTTCCTGCGCGGTCGCTCGGCGGAACTCGCGGAGCTGTTTCGAGCGAAGATGGCCGCCGCCGCGGACGCTGAGGATTTCGAGCAGGCCGCGCGTCTGCGCGATCGCATCGCGGCGGTGGAAGACACCGTCACGCGCCAACAGATCGTCTCGGAGCGCGCGCAGGATCGCGACGTGTTCGGGCTCGCGCGGCGCGGGGGGGAGGTGCAGATCCAGGTGCTGCACGTGCGTGAGGGGCGCGTGATCGGCGCCTCGGAGCACGCCTTCGCGAACGTCGAGATTCCCGACGAGGACGTGATGGCGAGCTTCCTCGCGCAGTTCTACGCGGGCGAGGAGACCGGTGCAGCGCCGGCGGAGGTGCTCGTCTCGGTGGCGCCGAGCGACGACGACGCGCTCGCGGCGTGGCTCGCCGAGCGCGCGGGTCGCGCGGTGGAGGTGCGCATGCCACAGCGCGGCGCGCCGCGCGAACTCGGCGATCTCGCGCTGAAAAATGCCGAAGGCACGCTCGAGCGCCGCATCGCCGCGCGCGAGACGATGGACAGCGCGCTCGTCGATTTGCAGCAGAAGCTCGGGCTCGCGCGCCTGCCGCGGCGCATCGAGTGTTACGACGTGTCGAATCTCGCGGGCACGCTCGCGGTCGCGAGCCGCGTCGTGTTCGAGGCGGGCGCGCCCGACAAGAACGCGTATCGCCGCTACCGGATCCAGCAAGCGCAGGCTGGCGACGATCTGGCCTGCATGCGCGAGGTGTTGACGCGCCGGCTCGAGAAGCGCGACAAGGAGCCGCTTCCCGATCTGTGGGTGCTCGATGGCGGACGCGGGCAACTGAAGGTCGCCACCACGCTGCTGCGCGATCGCGCGCTCGTCCAGGATCACGTCGGCCTCGCGAAGGAGCGCGACGAGGAGAGCCCATCGCTGCGCGTGAAGCGTGGCGGCGGCCTCAAAGCAGAGCGCATCTTCCTGCCCGATCGCGTCAACCCGGTGTTGTTATTGCCGAGCTCGCGCGGGCTGCTGTTGCTGCAGCGCATTCGCGACGAGGCGCATCGCTTCGCGATCGAGTTCCAACGCTCGCTGCGGCGCCGCGTCGGCATGCGCTCGGTGCTCGAGGAGATCCCCGGCATCGGGCCGACCAAGCGGCGCGCACTGCTGCGCGAGCTCGGTTCGCTGAAGCGCGTGCGCGAGGCGAGCCTCGCGGAGCTGGCGGCGGTCAGCGGCGTCGCGCTGCCCGATGCCGAGCGCATCCACGGCTTTTTCCGCGCGCTCGCGAGCGACGCGGGCGGGGTAACGGAGTTCCCAGGAGTGGAGGGCGATGGGCTCATGCCGGACGCGCCGGGCGAAGTGCCGCCGCTGGCGGAATCATGAGTCCCGCCGCGGCTTGGGCGCGGAGCTGCGCATGCGGTGCGCGTGCGCGCTGCGTGGCATCGCCCTTGCTCCATGGCCCCCCGTGGAACGAACGCTCGAGACGATTCAGGCAGATTTGGTCGCGCGTGGCCTCGAACCGGGGCTCGCGCAGCGTCTCGCACAGGCGATCGAGAAGCGCACCGCGGTGCTCGACGCGGCTCGTTATCAGGGAGTGATCGCGGGCGTCGCGCTCGCGTTTACGGCGCAGCGCCGAGAGGTCGAGCGACTGCGCAAAGCGGCGGACGAGCTCGGCGAGGTGAAGCGGCTGCTCGGCAACTTCACCGACGAGCTCAAGAAGCTCGACGAGGCGCTCGAGACGCTCGCCGCTTACGTCGTGCGGATGAAGAACCCGCAGCCGACTCCGCCGTCCGGTCGCGTCCTGCACTGACGCGCGGCCGCGCGCAGCCAGTCGCGAGCGAACACCCGCGCGCGCGTGCGCGCGCGGCTCGCGGGCCGCGCTCGCAATTTTCTCGCGACGCGCGCTGAACGACGGCGGGCCGCTCGACTAGTCTGCGCGTTCCCGGTCCCGGGGAGCGCGAAATGCGCGCGCTCGTGCCTCTGCTCGCGGCCTCGTTCGCGGCCGGCCTCGCGCTCGGCGATGGCTGTCCCGCGTCCGCGAAGTTCGCGCTCGTCGGTTCACTCGGCGCGCTCACGCTCGCCGCATCGCTGCATCGCCTGCCGCGCGCCTGCGCCGTGGCAGCGTGCGTCGCGGCGCTCGGAGCGGGAGCGGGGCTGCTCGGAGCGCGCGTCGGCGCCGCGCTGCCGCAGCTCGGCGCGCCCGCACGGGACGCGGTGATCGAGGGCCGCATCGTGCGCAGCGATTTACTGCCGAGTACGACGCGGCTCGAGCTAGAGGGCGTTCGCTGGGTGAGGCCCGAGCGGGCCGGCCCTTCCCGGATCGAGCTTCGGTTCGAGGCCGGCGCGTCAGCGCCGCCGATCGGAGCGACGATTCGCGCGGCAGTTCGCACGCGCGAGGTACCGGAGGGCGCGGCGAACCCGGGCGGTGCGGAGAGGGCGCACCCGCTCGCTCGGCGAGGCCTTGGTGCGAGCGCTCGCTCGATCGCTCCTGAGCTTATGCAGATCGTCGAGCTGCCGGGACACAACCCCTCAACTTCGCTCGCGAATCGCCGCCTCGCGGCGATCTCCGTCCTGCGCGGTCATGGGCGTGGAGGAGCGCTGCTTGCTGCACTCAGTTTGGGCGACCAGGCGGGGCTTCCCGAGCGTGATCGCCGCGCCTGGGCCGCGCTCGGCATCGCGCACTTGCTCTCGGTCTCGGGCCTGCACCTCGCGCTCGCTGCGGCCGCGGCCTATGCGCTTTCGGCGCGCGCGTTCGGACGCGCAGTGCGCCTGAGTGCGCGCTTCGATTCGCGCCGCCTCGCACTCGCCGTCGCGCTCGTCGCGGCGGCGCTCTACGCGCTGCTCGCAGGCGCCGCGATTCCCGCGCTGCGTTCGCTCGCGATGCTCGCCTGCCTCGTCGCGGCGGTGGCGCTGCGGCGCCCCGCCCACGCGGCCCATGCACTCGCGAGCGCCGCGCTGCTCGTGCTCGCGCTCGACCCTGCCGCGCTGTTCTCGCCGGCTGCGCAGCTCTCGTTCGCGGCCACCGCCGGGCTCGTGCTCGGGCGGGCGTGCGTTGCCAACCGG
>JANNKN010000369.1:0-3750 GCA_031396315.1 Deltaproteobacteria bacterium | reverse complement strand
TCCGACAACAAGCACAAGGCCGCCGAGTTGCTCGGCATCGGCGAGCGCACGCTCTGGACGAAGCTGCGCAAGTACGGGCTGTGAAGCGCGCCTAGCAGACAGAGCGCGGATTCGACGCCGCCCGCCGCGCGCCGGTTCTGGCGCAATGCGCGTGCGGCAGCGAGCGCGCAGCGGAACCGGCACGCGCTGCCGGGCGTCCCAGCGATGCCATTAGGGAACGCCACTCCGGCGCACGCCCACAGGCATTAGGGGAATCGATGCTCGGCCTTGGCCGCTGTCTCTCGCTCGCTTCGCTGGCCCTCGCGGGAGCGCTCGCACCGTGCGACATCTCGATTGCAGAGGAGTCGTCCGCCGACGACAAGACGCTCGCGCCATATTTCTTCGTCGAGGGCGGCGACCCCACGGTGGACCGCTTCCCGCTCGCTTCGACGCACGTCGACGTCGCGGTCTCCGGCGTGATCGCGGACGTCCGCGTCACGCAGGTCTACACGAACGAGGGCTCGCGTCCGATCAACGCGCGCTACGTGTTCCCGGCGTCCACGCGCGCCGCGGTCAACGGCCTGCGCATGACGCTGCGCGATCAGGTGATCGAGGCGCAGATTCAGGAGCGCAAGCAGGCGCAGCAGACCTTCGAGGTTGCGAAGCGCGAAGGCAGGACCGCCACGCTGCTCGAGCAGGAACGGCCGAACGTGTTCACGATGAACGTCGCGAACGTGCTGCCGGGCGACCGCATCGAGGTGATGCTGCGCTACACGGAATTGCTCGTGCCCACGGAGGGGAAGTACGAGTTCGTGTTCCCGACCGTGGTCGGCCCGCGTTACGCAAACGCCTCCGCCAGCGCGGACCCAGCGAGTGCGTTCGTCTCGACGCCAACCCTGCATGCGGGCGCGCCGCCGCCGGCGATGCTCACGATCGCGGGCGCGATCTCGGCGGGCATGCCGATCCGCGATGTCACGAGTACGACCCACGCGCTGACGGGCGGCTTCTCACGCGAAGGCGTGTATCGGTTCGAGCTCGACGGCGACGCAGCGCCCGCGGCGAACCGCGATTTCGTGCTCGGCTATCGGCTCACCGGCGGCGCGATTCAATCCGGCCTCTCGCTGTTCGACGCCGGCGCTGAGAAGTTCTTCCTGCTGCTCGTCGAGCCGCCGGCTCGCGTCGCGCCCGAAGCCATGCCGCCGCGCGAGTTCGTGTTCATCGTCGATGTCTCGGGCAGCATGATGGGCTTCCCGCTCGACACGGCGAAGCGGTTGATTCAGAAGCTCGCGGCCACGCTGCGCCCGATCGACAAGTTCAACGTGTTGCTCTTCTCCGGAGGCTCGCTCTTGCTCTCGCCGGTGTCGCTGCCCGCGACCTCCGAGAACGTGGTGAACGCGCTCTGGACGATCGATCACGAGACGGGCGGCGGCGGGACCGAGCTGTTGCCCGCGCTCGAGCAGGCGCTCACGCTCTCGCGGGAGCCGGGCCTGTCGCGCACGTTCCTGGTGATTACGGACGGCTACGTCGCCGCGGACGACGCGGCGCTCGGCCTTGTCGCGAGCCATCTCGGTGAGGCCAACGTGTTCGCGTTCGGCATCGGCAGCAGCGTGAATCGCCACCTGATCGAGGGCCTCGCGCGCGCAGGGCAGGGCGAAGCGTTCGTGCTCACGAGCGAAGACGCCGCGGAGGAGACCGCCGCGCGCTTCGCCGCCTACGTTGCGACGCCCGTGCTCACGGACGTGCGCGTTCGCGCCGAAGGCTTCGACGCATACGCCCTCGAACCGCGCGCGATCCCCGACGTGCTCGCTTCCCGCCCGGTGGTGGTGGTGGGCAAGTGGCGCGGCGAGCCGCGCGGCACGCTCGTCCTAACAGGGGTCTCGGGGAGCGGCTCCTTCGAGCGACGCTTCGACGTCGCGCGCGCCGCGCCACTCGTGCCGGAGAATCGCGCACTGCCGTTCCTGTGGGCGCGCACGCGCATCGCCGCGCTCTCGAGCTACGGGCTCACGGCGCCGGGCGACGACGCGCGCGCGGCGAAATCCTCGCGCTCGGCCTGCGCTACAGCCTGCTCACGCCGTTCACCTCGTTCGTCGCCGTCTCGAAAATCGTACGTAACACCCGCGAGCCGGCGACCGACGTGAAGCAGCCGCTGCCGATTCCGGCAGGCGTCTCCGACGCGGCGGTCGGCGGCGGCATGGGCGTCGGCGCGGAACCCGAACTGGGCTGGCTACTCGGGTTGTTGGGGATCTCGTTCGCCGCGCGCTGGCTCGTGCGCGCGCGGCAAGCGGAGCGGCCCGCGGCAAACGCGAGCGCTGCGTGAACGGCGGCGGCGGCCGGCGTGGGGAGGCGTTCGGAGTGCGCGCGGTTTGCATCGGGCCGCGCGCACTTCGCGACGTCGCGCGCGCCGTCGCCGCTCAGGCCAGTGCCGGCGTATTCGCCGCGGCGGCGCTCGCTGCCTTCGCGTTGAAGGTCTTCTACGCGCGTGCCGCCGCGAGCGACTTGGCGTTCGTGCTCGCGCCCACCGCCGCTCTCGTCGAGTTGTTCTCTGGCGCGCACTTCGCGCTCGAGCCCGGCGCCGGTTACCTGAGCCGCGAGCGCAACTACCTGATCGCTCCCGTGTGCGCCGGGCTCAACTACACGATCGCCGCGTTCGCGACGCTCGTGCTCGGCTTCGCGTCGCGTTTCGAGCGCGGGCGAACGCGCGCCGCGGCACTCCTCGGCGCCGCCGCGATCGCGTACGCCGCGACCCTGCTCGTGAACGCCGCGCGCATCTCCCTCGACCTCGCCGTGCGCGAGGCCACGCTGCCCGCGTGGCTCACGCCCGCGCAGGCCCATCGCCTCGAAGGCGTCGCGATCTACCTGAGCTCGCTCTGGGCGCTTCACGCGGGCGTCGCACGCAGCTTCGCCGAACGCACGCCGCCCTGGCGCGCCGCGCTCGTGCCCCTCGCCGCCTACCTCGCCGCCACGCTGCTCGTGCCCCTAATCAACGGCGCCCACGCACGCCCAGAATTCTGGGACCACGCTCGCACCGTGCTAGCCGCCACACTCGCGCTCACCGCCGCATTCCTGGCCGCCGCCGCTACTCGCCGCGCAGCCGCGCGTACAGGAACTCGTCGACGAACTCGCCGTCCTTGAACACCGCCTTGCGCTTCAATCCCTCGCGCAGAAACCCCGCCTTCTCGAGCACCCGACAAGACCCCGGATTCCAAGCAAACACGCGCGCCTCGATCCGCACGAGCTCCGTCGTCTCAAAACCATGCGCCACCAGCGCGCGCGCCGCCTCGGTCGCAAACCCACGCCCCCAATGCTCCGGCCCCAGCCAATACCCGAGCTCCCCCGTGAACCGATCGAGCCCCTTGCGCCGATAAATTCCCACACAGCCCACCGGCTCGCCCTCGCTGACGATCGCGAGATGATCCTCCTCCGGGTGCGCCGCCAAATTCGCGAGAAACGCCTCCGCATTCGCCCGCCCATACGGGTGCGGAATGGAGTCCCCGACATTCCGCCAAACCGACCGATGATTCAAATTCCGAACGAGCGCCTCCTCGTCCCCCACCCGCCAACTCCGCAATAACAACCGATCCGTCCGAATCTCCACGCGCTCCCCCTCTCGCTCTAACAACATCTCTGCGCCCGGACCCCACCGCCAGGGCAGCGAAGAAGAGCGGGCCTCAAAGGCCCGCTTTTCTTCGCCCCCCAATTCCGTCCAGCTGCCCACGCTGAACCCGAGCACCGGACGCGCACACGGGCCACGCAACACCGAGGAGGCGCGGC
>JANNKN010000469.1:0-2380 GCA_031396315.1 Deltaproteobacteria bacterium | reverse complement strand
TCGCGCCCATCCTTCCGCACCCGCTCGCGCCGACGCGTGCGCAGGCCGCGCTCGCGGCGGTACTCGCGCGCGGCTACGCCGCGCTGCGCGCTCGGCCAGGCGCATGTCGCGCGGCCCTCGCGTTGTGCGCCGCGGTGCTCGCGTTCGGTGCGTCGACCGTTTCGTTCTCCGATGACGTGTTCGCCTTGAACCTTCCGCCGCGCCCGGAATTCGTGGCGGAGGAGAAGCGCGTGCAGGCACAGCTCGGCGCGAGCGAGCGTGGCCGCTTCGTCGCAGTCTTTGGCGACGGCGTCGCGCAGGCGCTCGCTCGGCTCGAATCGCTCGCGCCGCGCCTCGACGCGGCCGTCGCGGCCCGCGCGCTCGCCGGCTTCGAATCGCTCGCGCCGCTGCTTCGCTCGCCCGCCTCGCAAGCCGCGAGCGAGCGCGCGTTTCGCAGCGCGCCGGCGCTCGCCGAGCGCCTCCAGCGCGCGTTCGCCGCCGAGGGCTTCGCGCCCGGCGCGTTCGCCCCGTTTGCGGCGGAGCTCGCGCGCGCTGCACCGCCGTCCCTCGCTGCGAGCGATTTCGTCGGCACGCCGCTCGAAGATCTCGTTGCGGCGCTGCGCTTCGAGCTCGCGGAGGGCGTCGCGTACGTCGTCGCGCTGCGCGGCGTCGCGGACACCGCTGCGATCGAGCGCGTCGTTGCGGGCGCGGAGGGCGCAGTGCTGATGAATCAGCGCCAGTTCGCGGCCGAGCTGTACGCGCACTACCGCGCGCAGGTCGTGCCGCTGCTCGCTGCGGGGATCGGGCTGGTGGCGCTCGTGCTCGCCGCACGCTTCCGCTCGCTGCGGGCGGTCGCGGCGGCAGGCCTGCCGGCGCTGTTCGCCGCGGGTGCGGTGCTCGCCGTGCTCGGGCTGTTAGGCGAGCCCGTCACGCTGCTGCACCTCTTCGGTCTCGTACTCGTGCTGTGCTTCGCGGAGGACTACGGCGTGTTCCTGGTCGAGGCGCGCGCGGACGCCGAGCTCACTGCCTCGCTGACGAGCATCGTGGCCGCGTCGCTCACGACCGCGCTCTCCTTCGGGCTGCTCGCGTTCTCGTCATTCCCCGCGCTCGCCGCGCTGGGGTTCACCGCCGGCCTCGGCTCGCTCGCCGCACTCGTCGCGTCACCGCTGACTGCGGCGGCGTTCCTGCCGCGGACGGCAGGAGGATCCTCGTGACGCTCGCCCGACGACTGCTCATGTTCGCGCTCTTGGCAGGCTCTCTCAGCGCGTGTCAGTCGAGGCTGGTGAATGTCTCGCACCAGCCACTGCTCGTGGATTCGGATCCGACGCTCGCCGAGGCAGAAGCCGTGATTCGGGCAGGCGCGATGAGGCGCGCCTGGGCAATCGAGAAGGAAGCGCCGGGCGTGCTCGTCGGCACGCTTCGACTGCGCGAGCACCTCGCCGTGGTCGAGATCCGGCACGACGCCACGCACTTCGGCATCGACTATCGCGCGAGCGAAAACCTCGCCGAGCACGGCGATGGCTACATCCACCACAACTACAATCGTTGGCTGGACGACCTGGTGTTCGAGATCTCGGGTCAAAGGCTCGCGAAGCCGAGAAAGTGACCGCTAGGCGCTCGCCCGCGCTCCGCGAACGTGCTGCCAGAGGGGGCCGTGCAGGCCCGCGCGCCGGATCTTGCGGAAGAGCCTCGCGTCGAAATTCGCACCGAGCGGCGGCGAGCTCCAGTGCGGGTTCGCCCGGCAGCGCTCGCGGAGCAGCTCTTCGATTTGCGCACGCAGCTTGTCGCGCCCCCGCCGCAAGATCGGATCGAGTGCCTCGGCGTCGTCGATCCAGATCATCAGAATCGCGCTGAAGGGATCGAGCTCGGTCACGAAGTCGAGGGTTCTCCGCACATCGTCGAGCGATTCGCCGGGCGTGCCCAAGATGAAAGTGTGGCAGTCGGGGATGCCGGCCTCGCGCGAGAGCGCGTGGATGCGCCGAATGTCGGCGCTGGTGAAGCCCTTCTTCAGACGCGCGAGTACGTCGTCGCGCCCGGAGTCCGAGCCGATCTCCATGCCCGCACAGCCGGCGGCCCGCGCGAGTCGCGCGAACTCCGCGTCGAAGCCGAGCGGGTTCGCGTAACAAGTCCAGGGCGTCTTCCAGCCGCGCCCGGCGAGCTCGCGGCAGACGTCCTTCGCGTGGCGCCGCGGCAGGTTGAAGACGGAGTCAACGATGAAGAAATGACGGATGCCCGGCTGCTGCGCGAGCGCGTGCTCCATCTCGTCTACGACCGCGCCCGCCGAGCGCGTGCGACCGACGCGACCCTCGATCGTCGGATACGTGCAGTAATCACAGCGCAGCGGGCAGCCGCGCTTGGTCTGCACCGAGTCGATCGCGTAGCGCTCGTAGTAACGCGCATC
>JANNKN010000332.1:0-3649 GCA_031396315.1 Deltaproteobacteria bacterium | reverse complement strand
ATGGCGGGTAACGCTGATTATTTTTTGCGACCCGGTGAAAATGTGCAGGATAAAATAAGGCAAAACCTTTTCCTGAAAGTAATGGTCTCGGCGTGGCCGGCTTGCTGGGGGGGCTGGCGCAGCTCGCTTCGATCGGGTCGGCGTTCTGGCTCGGAGGCCGTTTGATTCGACGCGCGCTTCGCGGCCGCGGCGCACCGGAGATGCTGCTCGGGCTGCACCTCTTGCTCTCGTTGGGAGTCGGCTCGCTGCTTCTCACCGGCGTCTCGCTCACCGCGTACGCCGACAGCGGCGTGAACCGCGACGCGATCGCGCGGTTCGCGGTCGCCGGCAACAGCATCACGATCATCGGCTTGATGGCCGCGCTCTGGTTCAACTACCGCGTATTCCACGCCGGTCACCGCACCGGTTTGGGGGTCGCAGCGGCGGGAAGCCTGATGATGTGGGCGGGTTTCGCCTACCTCGTGGCCGCGGGCGGGCTCGAGAACCCCGGCCATTATGGGCGCGCGTATTGGCCGCTCGCTGCGGCGATGGTGCTCGCCGATGCCTGGGTCGCCGCAGAGGCACTCCGCTTCCGAGCGCAGCTTCGCCGTCGCCTCGCCCTCGGGCTCGCGGAACCGCTGGTCGTCGAACGTCTAGGGCTCTGGGGCTACACCGCGATCGCGCGCATCGGGCTCGTACTGATCGCGCCGCTGACGTCCGCGCTGGTGCATTCCGCGGAGCAGCGTGCCGCGATCGCGCCGGGCCTGCTGCTGCTGTCCGCGCTGCTCATTCTCGGCGCGTGCATCGCGTACTGGCTGATGCTCGCTCCGACGGAGGGCTATCGCCGCTGGGTGGAGCGCCGCTACGCAATGGCGTCGCCGAGCTAGGGCGAGGACGCGCGATGGCCAACAGCGAAGTCTTCGATTTTGTCTGCGAAGAGATCGAGTCGCACACCACGCTCGATCGCCTGTCGTCGCGCGGAACGGTCCGCATCGCGCTCAAGCAAGCCGGCCTCGATCCGAGTGCCGTCACGCCCGAGCAGATGGCCGTCGTCGTCGAGCGCTTGCTCCCAGCCGAGCTCGCGAGCCGCGACATTCGCGACGGCGCGGCGATCTGCGCGGCCCTCGCTACCCGCACGCGACTCGTTGCCGCGGGCGACCGCCGCGAGACGCCGGACGCGGTCTTCCGCCGCTTGGGCGAGGGCAGCTGAACGACGCGACGGCGGCATCCACTCCCGCCTCGCGACGCCGTCCGGGCTGCGCTAGCGCAGCGCTCGACGCCCGAGCCCGAGTAAGGCCGCGGCAGCGAGCAGCATCGCCAGCCCCGGCTCCGGAACCGCAGAGCCGCCGAGGTAGATCTGAATGCCCTCGCTCCCGATCTGGAATCCGGGTGCGTTGGTGAACAGGTGGATGTAGCGCGTAGCGAGCGGCAAGTTCGTGAACAGCCCGAGGCCGCTGTGCCGGTAGGTGCCGCCCGCGTCGTGAATGAAGTTCAGCCGCAGCGCGCCGGTGGTGGTGTTGAGCGTTATGTCCTCGTCAGCGATCAAGCCGCCGGCGAGGTAGGTCAGGTTGTAGTTCGTCAGCTGGACGCCGGATTGCGAGAGCGGCGTCAGCGCTGCGTCGAGCAGCACGAGGCGGTAGTAAGCGGTGTCTTGCATGTCGGCGATCCCGAAGGTCGTCTCGGCATCGACTCCGAAGTTGGCGAGGTCGATCGTCAGGACCAGATAGTCCGGGTCGAGCAGAGTCGGGTGGGGTTGGCCGGTCACCGCCCCGAGGTAGGACGGATTCTCGCCACTGGGCATTCCGGGGATGACCGGCGACGCGTTGTAAGCCGAAGCTGCCGCATTGACTCCAACGGGATGGCCGCTGTAGGCCGCGGTCCGTCCGTCCGGAGTGCTCGCAGTGGCTGCGGTCGTGCTGTCGACCGTCCAGGTCGCCCAGACCGATGTTGCGCCCGCCGAGAGCGGCGCGAAGGCGAGCCCCAGCGCGACGGTTCGCGCCAAGAGCGTGGAAGCCCATCGCCTCATCCGAGCGCTCCTTCGAGAGTGTGCGTTCCAGCCTGGGAGTGGTGTCTCGGAGAGGGAAGTGGCGCGTGACGCCGCTCGCATTTCGGAGTGCCCGGCCGGCTCGTGGGCGGGCGCGCAAACGCGGTACAAGTGCGCGCGCGAATTCGGAAGGGACACGAGGCTGAAGCGACGTGTCAGCTTGCAAGTGGACCGGCTGCGAACCCAAGCGTGCGAACGGGAAAGAGAAGGGGATGAAGTCTCCCTCGGATGCGGACGTGATTGGGCGGTCGCTCTCCGACCCTGGGGCCTTTGGCGCGATCTACGACCGGCACGCGCCGACCTTGCTGCGCTTCCTCGGTCGGCGCGTCGGGGCAGACGTGGCAGAGGGCCTGCTCGGCGAGGTGTTCCGGATCGCGTTCGAGCGGCGCAAGACCTTCGACGCCGCGCGCGAGAGCGCGCTGCCGTGGCTCTACGGGATCAGTGCGAACCTGCTGCACAAGCACCGGCGCGGAGAGGCGCGCCGGCTTCGGGCCAGCGCGCGCATGGCGGTGGAGCGAGCGGACGCCGACGCGGGCCCGAGCGCAGCGGTGCTCGATGCGCGCGTGCTCTTCCCGCGCGTGGTCGACGCGATCGAGTCACTGCCCGCGGGCGAGCGCGAAGCGCTGCTGTTGTTCGCCTGGGAGGAGCTCTCGTACCAGCACATCGCGGACGCGCTCGAGCTGCCGATCGGAACGGTGCGCTCGCGCCTCAACCGTGCGCGCGGGCGGCTGCGCGAACTTCTCGGCACGCACGGGAAAGAAGGGGTGAGGTCGCGATGAAGCCGGTTGACCTGGTCAAGAAGCTGCGGCGTGATGCCGCGCTCGATCCGGCGGTTCTCGACCGAGGGAGGCAGAAGCTCATGGCAGAGATCCAGAGACAAGCGACCCCGCGCGCGCAGCCAACGATCGTGCCGCAGCTCCCATATCACGACATCCGCGCGGCGCTCGACTTCCTCGAGCGCGCATTCGGCTTCCGCGAGATTCCGAGCTCGCGGGTCGAGGACTCACACGGCGTCGTCGGCCACGCCATGATGGAGTTCGGCAACGGACTCATCGGCATCGGCGGTCACGGCGGCCACGGCGCCGTGAGTCCCAAGAGCGACGGCGCTGTGAGTCAGTACCTGAGCGTGTACGTGCCCGATGTCGACGCACACTACGCGCATGCGCGCGCGGAAGGCGCGCGCATCGTCATGGGCCTGCGCGACCAATTCTGGGGCGACCGCACCTATGAGGCGCTCGACCTCGAGGGCCACCACTGGCGCTTCCACCAGCGCGTGCGAGAAGTGCCGCGCGAAGAGTGGGACTGGTCGTCGACGGACCCGAACAAGGCCTAGTCGACTGACTGGCTCGCAGTCTTTGCTCCGGCGAAAAAGCCCATTGGAGTGGCTCGGGCGCCGTCACACTCGGATCCGGCGTGCCGGCCATTTCGTGTGTGGCCTCGTCGGGGCCCCTCTGCATCGCGCGCAACGCGGAGGTCGGCGGCGCGTGGGCATTCAAGGACGGAGCGTGCCTCAAGAAGGGGCACACGCACTGTTCGTGGCGCCTCCGTCAGCGTGCGCGCCTCGTGCCGGGCTCGCTGCCGTTTCAGCGCTGCAGGTGCGGCGGGTTGGACGGTCGAGCGACGAAC
>JANNKN010000331.1:0-8530 GCA_031396315.1 Deltaproteobacteria bacterium | reverse complement strand
TGAAGACGCCGAGATCCTGCGCCTCTGCGGCGTGCATCTCGCCGGCTAGGTACACCGGAACATCGAGCAGGTTCTCGCGCCCGATGCCCTCGGCTCTCGCCTTGGCTGCTTCGAAATCGTGAAACGTGTTGCGCGCCGAGGCCGGTCCTGCAAGCAGCAACGAGATTGCCGCGAACGACAAAGCGCGTCGCATCGTCGAGTTCATCACAGTTCCTTTCATGCGCCATCCCAGCGCTGGAAGATCAGCGACGTGTTCACGCCGCCGAACGCGAAGTTGTTGGTCATTGCATACTCGCATGCCAGCACGCGTGGCGCGCCGGCGATGTAGTCGAGCTCGGCGCAGCGCGGGTCGATGCGCTCGAGGTTCAGCGTCGGCGCGAACCAGCCCTCGCGCTGCATCTCGATCATGAGCCACGCCTCGAGCGCGCCGCACGCGCCGAGCGTATGTGCGAGCGCTCCCTTCAGCGAGCTGATCGGCGTGCGCCCGCCGAGCGCGGCGGCCGTCGCGAAGCTCTCGGCGATGTCGCCGGCCTCGGTCGCCGTGGCATGCGCGTTCACATAACCGATCGCGCTCGCGGGCAGGTCCGCGTCTCGCAGCGCGAGCTCCATCACGCGCTGCATGCCCTCGGCGTCGGGGTTCGTGATGTGCTTGCCGTCGCAGTTCGTCGCGAAGCCGACGATCTCGGCGTGGATGCGCGCGCCACGCGTCCGCGCTCGCTCTTCGCTCTCGAGCACGAGCGTCGCTGCGCCTTCGCCGACGACGAGGCCGTCGCGCTCCCGGTCGAAGGGCCGCGGCGTACGCGTGGGCTCGTCGTTTCGAGCCGAGGTCGCGTAGAGCACGTCGAACACCGCAGCGTCGATCGGGTGAAATTCCTCCGCGCCACCGGCGATCATCACCTCCTGCATTCCGTAACGGATCGTCTCGGCGGCGTAGCCGATGCCTTGACTGCCCGACGTGCACGCGGTGCAGGTTGCCTGCACGCGGCCGCGCACGCCGAAGAACTGCGCGAGGTTCGCGGCCACGGTGTGACTCATGTGCTGCACGTAGTCGTTGGGTCGGATGCCCGAGAGCGTGCGTTCGAGCATGAACTTGCGCGCCCAAGACTCGACGGCCGGCGGGCTGCCCGTGGTGGAGCCGTACGAGATGCCGGTGCTGCCGTCTCCGAGCGCTGCGTCTCCGAGCAAGCCGGCATCGAGCAGTGCGAGCTCCGTGGCGCGCGCCGCGAGCAGCGCCACGCGCCCCATGCTGCGCGTGCGCTTGCGGTCGTAGTGCGCCGGCACCGCGAAATCCCGCACGCGTGCAGCGAGCTGGGTGCGCATGCCCGTGACCTCGGCGAGCTCGGGCAAGCGCTCGACGCCCGAGCGGCCTTCACGCAGCGCGGCACTCACGCTCTTCCAATCGCTGCCGAGGGGGCACAAGCCGGCCATGCCCGTGACGACGACGCGCCGCGGCCCCGCGAAGTGCGCGCTCACGTGAGCCCACCGTTCACCGAGATCGTCTGCCCGGTGATGTACGACGCTTCCGCCGAGAACAAGAACGCGACGAGCGCGGCCACTTCTTCGGGCCGTCCGACGCGCCGCATCGGGATCATCTTCTCGATCTCCTCGCGCGGCGCGCCGGCGATCATCTCCGTCTCGATCAGCCCGGGCGCGACGCTGTTCACGGTGATCTCGCGCTTGGCGAGCTCGAGCGCGAGCGAACGCGCGGCGGCGTTCAGGCCCGCCTTCGACGCGGCGTAGTTCACCTGGCCGCGATTGCCGACCGCGCCGGATGCCGACGACATCACGACGATGCGCCCGCCCTGATGCGCGCGCACCATCGGCATCACGAGCGGCTGCACCACGTTGTAGAAGCCGTCGAGGTTCGTGCGCAGCACGCGGTCCCACGCTTCAGGCTTCATGGCGGGGAACGGCGCGTCGGCATTCACGCCCGCGTTGCAGACGATTCCGTAATAGGCTCCGTGCGCGGCGAGATCCTTCGCGAGCGCTTCGCTGGCGGCTGCACGATCGGCGACGTCGAATGGAAGCAGCGCCGCGGCGCCGCCGGCCGCTGCGATCTCGTCGCGCACTGCTTCGGCCGCTTCGCGTCGCGCACGGAAGTTCAGCGTGACCGCGAAGCCAGCACGCGCGAGCACGAGCGCGACGGAGCGGCCGATGCCGCGGCTTCCTCCGGTGACGAGCACGCGACGCACGCGAGATCTGCTCCGTTCCCCGCTCTCGCAGGGGCCCTAACGACTCGAGCTCGGAGTGAAGCAGCTGATGCGGCCCGCGGCCAGAAGCTCGCCACTCTCGGCGTCGCGGACTTCTGCCTCGAACGCGACGGGGCCGGTCTCCCCGCCCCAGAGCCGCGCGACCCGCACACGCAGCCGTTGGCCCCGCACGAGCTGCCCCGCCCGCAGCTCGAAGCGCCGCGTGCCGAGCAGCAGGCCGATGCGCGGCGTGGCGCTGTCCGCCGCCACGAGCCGCGCGTGCGCTGCCACGCACTGCGCCGCGAGCTCGAGCGCCGCATAGCCGGGCGCGTGCCCGTTCGCGTCCAGCAGCAGGCTGAAATCGTCGGTGCAGGCCTCGCATTCGGTCGCGTCGCGGTCGTGCGAGACGACGCGCCGGAGCCACGACATCGGCGGCGCGTGGGGAACGAGCTCGCGAATCGGCGGCAGATCATGCATCGCGGCGCGGCTCCGCCCAGAAATCGAAGAAGTTGAACCACTGGAGCGGTGCGCGCTGGCAGAGGCCTTCGAGCCAGCCCGCGTACTGCTGTGCGTAACGGGCGAGCGCCGCCTCGCGGCCCGCGCGCGGCAGCTCGATGCGATCCGCGAATGGACGCACCTCGACTCGATAACGACGCGGCCCCGACCGCAATGCGCTCATCGTGACGACCGGGCAGCGGAGCAGAGCCGCGAGTCGGAGCGGGCCATCTGGGAGGCGTGCGTCTCGGCCGAGGAACTGCACGCGCACGCCGCCGTCGCGCGCGCCCGGTGGCATGCGATCCGCGAGAATCGCGACGACGCCGCCTGCGGCCACTTGCTTCCGCGCGGCGATTAGATGCGAAAAGCTGCCGGGCGTCACCTGCGCGATCCGCACGCGCCCCGCGCGCGGGCGGATGCGCTCGAGCTGATCGACCACGCTCGCGATGCGCGCCGCGTTCGCCTCGTGCATCAGGACCGTGACGCCAACCGGCGATTGGCCCGCGAGCAAGCGCATCGCCTCGAAGCTGCCGACGTGCGCGCCGAGCAGCACGACGCCCTGCCCGTGCTGCGTGAAGCGGCGCATGTGCTCGATCCCGTCGACTTCGAGCGCGAAGTCGCCCTCGCTCCCGAGAAAGAAGCCGAGACGATCGAGCGTCGCGCGTCCGAATTCGAGGAAGTGGCGATAGACGTCGCGCGTGGGCGCCGGCGCTCCTGTGACGCGCTCGAGATAGCTGCGCGAGGCTGCGCGAGCTGCGGCATCGGTGGCGAAGAAGTAGGCGACGACCGGGTGCACGAGGGCGCCCGCGAGCCAGCGGCCCGCGAGGCGATAGACGAGCACGACGCAGCGCAGGCCGAGCCGCGCGCCGCGCTCGGGCTTGTTCCACCACGCGGACGTGCGTGCGCGCCGCCGCCGGAGCAGCCGCGGTGCGCGCAGCAGCATTCCGGCGATCAGACGCGTGTGCATCCACGAGATCCGCGCGTTGTCGCGCAGCAAGCGGAAGTGAGACACGCCGCCCTTCGGGTAGTGCACGAGCGCGGGCACGTTCACGATCGGGGTTCCCTCCCATGCCATGCGCACGGCGAACTCGGGATCGAACTCCATCCGATCGCCGCAACTTCGGCGCGCGAGCAAGGCGGCCGCAGCGGCGACCGGCACACAGCGCAGGCCACACAACGGGTCGCTGATGTCGCGCGAGAGCGTCTCGAGCCGCGCGCACCAGACGGAGAGCTTGCGCCCGCGGAGCCGGCTCGCAGGGGCGTCGGCGCCAAAAATCGGCGCGGCGAGCACGAGCGCGTTCGGCTGGCGACGCGCCGCTGCAAGCAATGCGGGCCAGGCTCCCGGGTCGTGCTGACCGTCGGCATCGACCAGCAGCGCGTGGGTGAAGCCTGCGTCGCGGGCGGCGAAGATTCCCGTCCGCAGCGCCGCGCCCTTCCCCTGGTTTCGAGCGTGGTGCAGGGTCGACACGAACGCGTGGCCGGCGCGCGCAGCCTCGAGTGCGGCGAGCGTCTCGGCGCCGCTGCCGTCGTCAATCACGATGCAGGGCAGCGCGAGCTTTGCGATCGCTTCGAAGACCGCCGCGAGCGCATGCGGCTGGTCATAGAGCGGGACGAGTACGCAGGCTCTCACGTGCGCTCCCGCACGCGGCCCGAGCTGATCGGCCCGTTCGCGTCGCTCATCTCGAATGAGAAGGCGCCGGGGTCGAGCGCGCGCGCGAGCCGCAGCACGAACGTCTCCCCGGGCGTGACGGGGCGACGAAACTTCAGCACCTCGAGCGAGGCCACGTCGAGCGTTCGCATTTGCCAACGCGCGAGCTCGCTCACGGCCCAGTGCAGCAGCACGACGCCGGGCACGATCGGTTGGCCCGGGAAGTGCCCGTCGAAACAGGCGTGGCTCTCGGGGACGCGCAGTGTCACCTCGCGCACGCCAGCGTCGTCGCGCGTCGAGAGGCGATCGGGGAGCGCGGCGCTCATCCGCCCGCTCGAGCGCCGAGTACGCGCGCGAGTGCGCGGTCGAGCGGATGCGCTTCGAAGCGCCCAAAGCGCGCGCGACGGACGACGTACTCACTCGCGAACAACGACCCGATCGCGAGGTAGGAACCGAAGCCGGCGTAGGCGGCCCACCAGGCGCGCGGCGCGAGCGCCGCCAGCGCGAGAATCGTCGCCGCATTCGCGGCAAAGAACACGCACCACAGCCAGGTCACCGTGCGGCAGTACGCGATCTCTGGCCCCGAGAGATCGGGGTGCGTCGCGCGTGCAAGCTGCTCGACGAAGGGCGGGCCGCTTCGCAACGTGCGCGCGAAGGAGGTCCACAGCGCGAGGCTGGCGAACGCGGGCGCCGCGAGCAGCAGCGACGGCGAATTCGTGAGCGCGGTCGCGAGCGCGATGCCTGCGACGGCGAGCCCAGGAGCTGCGAGGGCGCGGCCCCAGACGCGGGCGCGGGCCGGCGTCAGCAGCAGCATGCGCAGTGCGAGCAGCGCCAGCAGGCCGAGCCCGATCGTGCGCGCGTCGAAGCGCCCGAGCGCGAACCAGACGGCGAACGGATATGCCAGCGCCCCGATCGCACTCGCGCCCGCCGCGAGTCCGCGAGCCGCGCTCACACGCGCGCCGCTTGGCCCGCGAGCTTCGCGTGTACGAGCTCCACCACGTCGTCCACGCGGCGCACGCCGCGCAGTTCCTCGTCGGCGAGCCTGAGCCCGGTCTCTTCTTCGAGTCGCACCGCCAGCTCGATCGCGTCGATGCTGTCGAGGTCGAGGTCCTCGCGCAGATGCGCGGCGCCCGTGACACGCGCAGCGTCGAGCTGGAACGACTCGACCAAGATGCCGCGCAGGCGTGCGAAGACCTCGTCGCGCGACGCCATCATCGCGCCCGCGCCTCGCTCACGAACTCGGCCAAGCTCGCGACTGTCGCGAAGCGGCGCTTGGTCGCGTCGTCGTCCTCGTCGACGGTGATGCCGTACTTCTCTTCGAGCGCGAGCGCGATCTCGAGCGCGTCGAGAGAATCGAGCCCGACGCCGTCGCCGAACAACGGCTCCTCGCGCGGCAGGTCCGCGGGCGTCATGTCCTCGAGTACGAGCGCTTCGATGATCAAGGCCTTCAGCTCGTCTTCCAGCGCTTCACGCGACATCCACGAACGCTCCGCTCTCGAATAGTCGCTGCAGCGCCTCGGTCGCGCCGCGCGCCGCGAGCGCGTCGCTGCTCGCCGCACCGGCCTCGCGGGCCGAGAGATCCGCACCGACGCGCAAGGTGTAACGAACTCGCTCGCCCGGGATCGCCCACCAGGCTTGATCTTTTCCGAGAATCCGCGGCTGACAGTCGATCCAGACGGGGCGCAGCGCCGCGCCGCTTGCAAGCGCGATGTGCGCGGCGCCGCGCTTGAAGGGGCGCAGGCCCACGGCCGGCGAGCGCGAGCCTTCCGGGAACAGGACCAGCGTGCGGCCGGCGCGCAGTCGGCGAGCGCATTCCTCTACGAGCTGCGGGCCGTCGTGATTGGGCACGTAGCCGGCGAGGCTCACGATTCCGCGCAGGAACGGGTTGCGCCAAGCGGCGGCTTTCACGACGCAGTCGGCCTGCGGGAGGTGCGCGATCAGCAGCACCACGTCGATCAACGACGGGTGATTGGCGACGACGATCGCCGGCCCGTCGGCGAGCCGCTCGGCACCGTCCACCCGGACCTGCCAGATGCCTAATGCCTCGCCGAGCCTGGCGAAGGCACGGAATGCGCGCTGGACCCGGCGCTGCGTGAGTAGATCTGCGGGAGTGCGCCAGTGGAGCAGGCGCGTGGCCGGCATCACGAGCACCGCCAGCACGAGCGCGCCGAGACCGAACACGAAGAACAGGCCCGCCGCGCCCAGCCGGTGCAGCGCCACGGCGCCGAACGCCGGAGCCGCTCCAGGGCTTCGCGCCACGCTCTCCGCTGTCGCACGCATGAGCCTAAGTACACTGGCACGCACGATCAGCGCGGGCAATCAAATTTCCCCGAGGTGGGCCGGCACGTGATTCGAGCGAACTGGGCGACTCGCGTCGGCTGTTCTGTGCTCGCGCTGAGTGCGCTCGCGAGCCATGCGGGCGAGGCCGAGGATTCGCAGCTCACGGCGCGGGTTGCGAGGCTGCGCGCGAAGGGCGCACTCGAGCGCGAGTTCGTCGAGACGAGGCAGTTCGCGCTACTCGCGGCGCCGCTCGAGAGTCGCGGCCGCATGGAGTTCGCGCCGCCGGATCGCCTGCTTTGGGAGATTCTCGCGCCGGAGCCGTCCGTGTTGCGGGTCGAAGGCGCGCGGGTCGAGCTTTCGAGGCCTGGCGCCAAGCCGCGTCGGCTCGATCTCGCCAGCGAGCCGGGTGCGCGCGGGCTCGTCGATGCCGTGCGCTTCCTGCTCGCGGGCGATCTCGCCGCTCTTCGGCGGGAGTACGAGCTCTCGCTCGCCGAGGAAGGCGATGCGTGGCGCTTGGTGCTCGCGCCGCGCGCCGAAGCGCAGCGGCGCGTCGTCGCACGCATCGAGCTCGCGGGCACGGGCGCTGCCACGCGCGAGCTCTGGCTCACCTTCGCGAACGGCGATCTCTCGCACGTCGCTTTCCGGCAGACGCGTTGAGCACGCGGCTTGCGTTCGCGGCGCTCTGGCTCGCGCTGGCGGTCGGCGTCGTGGTGCAGCGCTGGGAGGTCGCAAGCGAGCTCCCCGCGCTCGTCGAGAGCCGCGAGCACGCGCAGCTCGCCGAGCTCTCGCGTCGCATGGCGAGCGGGGTCGCGGCGCGCACGCTCGCGCTCGTGATTACGGCGCAATCGTCCGAGCTGGCGCTCGGCGCCGCGCGCACGCTCGCCGAAACTTTTGCCGCGCGGCCCGAAGTCGAGCGCGCGGCCGTCGGACCGCCCGAAGGCGTGTCCGCCGCGCTCGAGGCGCTCTACTTCCCGCGACGCTTCGCGTTCGCGGATGAGGCGGCGCTGCAGCTCGCAACCGCGGGCGACGACGCGCTGCGCGAGCGGGCGCGGGCGCTGCGTGCGGCGCTCGCAGGCCCCGAGGCCGGCTGGCTTGCGCAGCACGCCGCGCGCGATCCGCTGCTGCTCTTCCGCGCGCAGCTGACGAAGCTCGAGGCCGCGCAGCGCGGGGCGCTCGAGACGCGTAATGGGCAGTGGGTCACGGCGGAGGGCGCGGCGGTGGTGTTCCTGCGCACCCGCGCGACGCCCTTCGACGCGAGCGCACAGGCGCCGCTGCTGGCCGCGCTCGAGGCCGCGCTTACTCAATTCGCGGGGCGCGGAGTGCGCGTCGAGCTGAGCGCGCTGCACCGCTTCGCAGTCGAAGCCCAGCAGGCAGCGCAGCGCGACGCGCAGCGCATCTCGCTGCTCTCGCTCGCGCTGATCGCCGCGCTCTTCGTGCTGCTGTTCGGATCGCTGCGCGCGCTCGCCGCTGCTGCGCTTCAGCTAGCGCTCGCGGTGTCCACTGCGACGGCAGTTTGCCTCGTCGTGTTCGGCAGCTTGCACACGCTCACCGTCGCGTTCGGCTCGACGCTGATCGGCGTGTGCATCGACTATCCGATCCACCTCGCGCATCACCACGCACTCGCTGGCGATCCACGCGGCCCGCTCTGGACGCTGCGCGCGGTCGCGCCCGCACTAGGAGTCGGGGCGATCACCTCGATCGCGGGCTTCGCGGGGCTCGGCTTCTCGGATTTTCCAGGGCTGCGCGAGCTCGGCGTGTTTGGTTGCGTGGGGCTCGTCGCCGGCCTCGCGGCGCTCTGGGTGATCGCGCCGATCCTTCCGCACACGCTCGCGCCGACGCGGGCGCAGGCCGCCCTCGCGGCGGCGCTCGCTCGCGGCTACGCGGCGCTGCGCGCGCGGCCAGGCGCGTGTCGCGCGGC
>JANNKN010000310.1:0-4945 GCA_031396315.1 Deltaproteobacteria bacterium | reverse complement strand
GAAATGCGAACAAGCTCTCGCTGTTCGCGGTCGGGCCCGTAATAGGCGCCGACCTGTTCGGGCTCGAGGAACAGAGCGCCGACTTCGCGCTTCGTCTGGAGGTCGCGAATGCCGTCGATCACGCCGCCTGCGAACTGCAGCGAGACGAGCCGCGCGGGCTCCGCGCGGCTCGGGTGCTCGAAGGAGCGGCGGTGGATGCGCAGCTCCCGTTCGCTCATGCGGTAGCGGCCGAGCGGCAGGGCCTCGCCGCTCGCCTCGCGGTAGCCGAGCCGTTCGAGCGTGCCGCGCAGGTCGATCAGCGCGTAATCGAGGCCGGGATAGAGAATCAGCGGCGCGGACAACACCCGCGACGGGACGCGGAAGAGCGTGCCCTCGAAGCGCGCCCGTACGATGCGATCGAGCTGCGTGAGCTGACGGCCGACGATGCCACCGGCAGCAGAGCTCGTGAGAAAGAGCAGCACGCCGAGCACGCGCAGCACCGTCGCGCGGCGGCCCGACGCGCTGGCGTTGCCGCGCTTGCTCTTGCCAGCTGCCACGACGCGCATCCCCCGAAGCGAAGCTGAGCCTGACATACAGCGACGCCCGCAGTCAGGTGCGGGTTCAGCCGGATATGCGTCGGGCGTTTCCATCACCCTCGGTGGAAGGCGAGCGGTCGATTGGAACGTCAGATCGGCGACAATGCGCCCGACGCCTTCCAGTGTTTGCCGCGCCACCGCTAGCGCGCGAACCGCTCTACGGAGCCTTGCTGCGGCGAGGCGCGCGCCAGAGTCGTGCAAAATGACGCAGCGCCGCCGCGGCCCCGCTCGCCGTCAGCTTGCAACCTGCGCCTACACCATGGACCTTCCCGCCATGAATCCGCGCAAACTCTGGGCCGGGCGCTTTGCGCAGGAGACGGACCCCACCGTCGAGCGCTTCAGCGCCTCCATCCACTTCGATCGCGCACTCGCTCGCTACGACATTCGCGGCTCGATCGCGCATGCGCGCATGCTCGGCTCGGTCGGCATCGTCTCCGCCGCCGAGTCGGCCGAGCTGATCGCGGGCCTCGAAGCGGTGCTCGGCGAGATCGAGCGCGGCGAATTCCCGTTCGATCCGAAGCTCGAAGACATTCACATGAATGTGGAAGCGCGACTGCGCGAGAAGATCGGACCGGTCGCGGGCAAGCTGCACACCGGCCGTAGCCGCAACGATCAGATCGCGACCGACCTCGCGCTCTACCTGCGCGACGCGGCGCAGGCAGCGCAGCGCGGGATCGCGGCGCTGCGCGGCGTGCTGCTCGAGCGCGCGAGCGAGCACATCGAGACGGTGCTGCCCGGCTACACGCACATGCAGCGCGCACAGCCGGTGCGGCTCGCGCATCACTGGCTCGCTTTCGAAGAGCTGCTTTCGCGCGACGCGGGGCGCTTCGCCGACATGCGCGCCCGCGTCGCGCACTCCCCCCTCGGTGCCGGCGCAATCGCGGGCACGACGCTGCCGCTCGATCGCGCCCAGACCGCGCACGAGCTCGGCTTCGCGGGCCCGAGTGCGAACAGCATGGACAGCGTCGCGTCGCGCGATCACGCACTCGAGTTTCTCGCAGCCGCGGCGATCGCGATGGTCAACCTCTCGCGGCTCTCGGAAGAGCTCGTGCTCTGGTCCACCGCCGAGTTCGGCTTCATCGAGCTCGCCGACGCCTACTCGACGGGCTCGAGCTTGATGCCGCAGAAGAAGAACCCCGACGTGCCGGAGCTCGTGCGCGGCAAGGCCGGGCGTGCGATCGGAAACCTGATGGCACTGCTCACGGTCGTCAAGGGCTTGCCGCTCACGTACAACCGCGACCTGCAGGAAGACAAGGAGCCGCTCTTCGACAGCGCGAGCACGCTCGCAGATTCGCTCGAAGTGACGGCCGGCGCGCTCGCGACGCTGCGCGTGAACAGCGAGAAGATGCGCGCCGCCGCCGAGGATCCGCTGCTACTCGCGACGGATCTCGCTGAGGCGCTGGTGCGCGAGGGCGTGCCGTTCCGCGAGGCGCACGAGGCGGTGGGCAAGGTGGTGGCGCACTGCGTCGCGGCGAAGCGCGACCTGCGCCAGCTCTCGCGCGACGAGCTGCGGGGCTTCCACGCCGCGTTCCCTGCGAGCAGCGGGGATCTGCTCGACCTCGAGCGCGCGCTCGAAGGCCGCTCACTTCCGGGCGGAACTGCGCGCGCACGCGTGCGCGAAGCACTGGGCGCGGCCGAGCGGCGTCTACAGGACGAGCTCGCAGCGCTGGAGGAGCGAGCGTGAGGCGCGTAGCGATCGTGTTGTTACTGACGGCTTGCTGCGCTGCGCTCGCCTGCGGAAAGTACGGCCCGCCCGTGCGCGGCGACCAGCGCGACGCGCCAACGGAGAATCAGGGGCAGGGCGAAGAGCCGACACCATGACGAAGCTGCGATTCACGAAGATGCACGGCGCCGGCAACGATCTCGTCGTGCTCGATGGCCTGCGCGGGCCGCTGCCCGCGTTCGAGGCGCACGTGAGGCGCCTTGGCGATCGGCGTCTCGGCATCGGCTTCGATCAGCTACTCGTGTTGAAGCCGTCGAAGAACGCCGACGTGCGCATGGAAATTTTCGACGCCGACGGCTCGCAAGTCGAGATGTGCGGTAACGGCATTCGCTGCGTGCTCAAGTATCTGCGCGACGCCGGCCACACGACGAAGGACGCGGTGACGGTAGAAACGCTCGGCGGCATCGTGACGCCGCGTTTCGATGGCGAGCTCGTGCGCGTCGACATGGGCTCGCCGGTACTCGCGCCGGCAAAGATCCCGACGCGGCTCGGCGACGCCGCGAGCCCCGGCCCGCTGATCGACGCCGAGCTGCGCATCGACGGCCAGGTGCTGCACGCAACCTGCGTCTCGATGGGCAACCCACACTGCGTGCTCTACGTCGCCGACGTCGACGCCGCGCCCGTGACCACACTCGGCCCGAAGATCGAGCACGACGCGATGTTCCCGAACCGCGTGAACGTCGAGTTCGTGCAGCTCGTGAATCGCGGGCGCGTGAAGCAACGCACCTGGGAGCGCGGCACCGGCGAGACGCTCGCGTGCGGCAGTGGCGCGTGCGCCGTCGGCGTCGCCGGGATGCTGCGCGGCGTGGTCGATCGCCGCGTCGAGGTGGATCGGCGCGGCGGAACGCTCGTCATCGAATGGGAAGGCCCGGGGACGAGCGTCTTCATGACCGGCCCGGCCGCGACCGCGTTCACCGGCGAGATCGAGCTCTAGTGGCCCTTTGGGGTCAGACCCCAAAGGGCCACTCGCCAAGAAAGGAAGGGATTCCGATGTTTCGAGGCGTCTTCACTGCGCTCGTCACCCCGTTCCGCAAGGGCGCCGTGGACGAGGGCGCGCTGAAGAAGCAGATCGAGGAGCAGATCGCGGCGGGCGTCGACGGCGTCGTGCCGTGCGGCTCGACCGGTGAAGCCGCGACGCTGTCGCACGAAGAGCACAAGCGCGTGATCGAATGCGTCGTGCAGGCGGTCGCGAAGCGCGTGCTCGTGATCGCGGGCTCGGGCTCGAACGCGACGGCGGAGGCAATCGAGCTCACCACGCACGCGAAGGCCGCGGGCGCCGACGGCGCGCTGCTGATCTCGCCCTACTACAACAAGCCGACGCAGGACGGCGTCGTCGCGCACTACGCGGCCGTCGCGCAGGCCACGCAATTTCCGCTGATCGCGTACAACATTCCCGGCCGCACGGGCTCGAATATCCTGCCCGACACGATTGCGCGGCTCGCGGAGATCGAGCACGTCGTTGGCGTGAAGGAGAGCTGCGGCGATCTCCACCAGATCTCTCAGGTGATCGCGCGCGTGCCGAGCGATTTCGCGGTGCTCGCTGGCGACGACTGGGCGACGCTGCCGCAGCTCGCGATCGGCGGCGCGGGCGTGATCTCCACCTGCTCGAACCTCGTTCCGCGCGAGATGGTGGAGCTGGTGCGCGCGTTCGCTCGCGGCGACTTAGCGCGGGCGCGGGAGCTGCACTACCGGCTGCTGCCGCTCTGCGATGCGCTCTTCAGCGAGACGAATCCGATCCCGATCAAGGCGGCGCTCGCGATGCGGGGAAGGATCGAGGAGGAGCTGCGGTTGCCTCTGCTTGCGATGACGGCTTCGGGGAAAAAGCGGCTGGAACTGGCGATGAAGGAATTTGGCGGGTTGTTATGACGTGGGTGCGCGGTGGGCGCGGGCGCCGCGCCTTGCGGCGGGCCGGGGGCTGCTGCGCGCAATGGCTCACTCGGCCCTTGGGTCGCACGGCGATCTCGCGGGTTGGCAGCGATGCGACGAGTTTCAAACAGGTATTCTCGCGGGGCCTCGATCCGCTTGATTTGCGCGCAGCAGCCCCCGGCCCGCCGCAAGGCGCTCCTCGGGGTCGGAAATGCACGAACGAAGGATTTGGGAGGCCGGATTCAGCGCGGTATCGAACCGCGCTGAATCCGCTGCGCACTCGCGACATGCTTCGGGCTCACGGAAGTGTTCGGGGCGTTGCTTTGCTGGCATCGCTCGGGGTTTCAGCGTGACGTCTCCTGCCGGAACTCGTTCGCGCGTTCTGCTGCTCGGCGCGATGGGGCGGATGGGGGAACGCGTGCGCGCGGTGCTAGCGGAGGATGCGGCACTCGTGCTCGGCGCAGCGCTCGAAGCGCCGGGGCATCCAGCGCTCGGCGGCGAGCTCGCGCCTGGCGTGAAGCTCGGCGCGGACCTAACAGCCGGGCTCGCGAATGCGGACATCGCGATGGCATTCGCGACGCCGACCGCAACGCTTTCGCTGCTGCGTGCCGCAGCGGAGCGCGCGCTGCCGTGCGTCGTCGGCACCACCGGCCTCAGCGCGGACGAGCGGCGCGAGATCGATGCGCTCGCGAAGCGCAGCGCGATCCTGGTGGGCGCGAACTTCTCGGTCGCGGTGAACGTGCTGACGCACTTGACGCGCGAGGCCGCCCGCCTGCTCGGG
>JANNKN010000211.1:0-2217 GCA_031396315.1 Deltaproteobacteria bacterium | reverse complement strand
TCGTGATCCTCGACGAAGCGCAGAACACGACGCCCGAGCAGATGAAGATGTTCCTCACGCGGCTCGGTTACGACTCGAAGGCAGTGATCACGGGCGACATCACGCAGATCGATCTCCCGACGCAGCAGCCGAGCGGCCTCGTCGACGCGATCCAAGTGCTGCGCGACATCGACGGCATCGGCTTCATGCGCTTCACCGATCTCGACGTGGTGCGGCATCCGCTCGTGCAAGCGATCGTGCGCGCTTACGACCGACGTTCCGCAGGGCTGCTCGAGCCCGCGCGCCCGAGCGGCAGCGGCGAGGACGGCGCGGACACGAAATGAGCGTGCGCGTAGCGGGCCCGCCGCGCGGGACGCCGCGCTTCGACCAGCGGCTGCTCGCGCGGCGCGCCCGCGCCGTACTGGCGGCACTCGGCATGCCGCGCGCGGAGCTCTCGCTCGCGCTCGTCTCCGACGACGCGATCGCGGCACTGAACGCCGCGCATCGCGGGAAGCGCGGGCCGACGGACGTGCTCTCGTACTCGCTCGTCGAGGGCGCACACGCGACACATCGGGCCGAGTTGTTGGGGGACGTCGTGATCGCGATCGGCGTCGCCGCGCGGCAGGCGCGCGAGATCGGGCATTCGCTGAACGACGAGCTGCTGCGCCTCTTGATCCACGGCGTGCTGCATTTGCTCGGCCATGATCATGAAGTCGCGCGCGAGGCCAAACGCATGCAGGCACGCGAGCGCGCGCTCTGGAAGGCGGTGGCTTGATGCCGTGGCGCTGGATCGCCGCCTACGTGGCGGCCACGTTCTTCGCGTTCCCGCAGCCGCTCGGCGACTCGTTCGTGCTCGATCTCGGCCTCGTGCTCGCGCCCGTCGCGCCCGCATTGCTGCTCGTCGCGCTGCGCGGCCTGACACCCGGACGCGCGCTGCGCGTCGGCTTCGTCGCGGGCTGGCTCGCGCACGCGGCGCTGCTCCACTGGGCGTACGTCGTCACGGTCACGTATGGGCACGCGCCGGTGATTGCGGGCTTGCTCGCGCCGTTCGGCATGGCGCTCTACATCGCGCCGTTCATCGCGGGCTTTGCCTGGGTTGCTGCATTGCTCGCGCAGCGTGGGCTCGCGAATCCGTTTCTGCTCGCGGCCGCGTGGGTGACGTTCGAGTGGCTGCGCTCGTGGCTGCTGACGGGCTTCACCTGGGGCGGGATCGGGTATGCGTGGCATGCGACCTCGCTGGCAAGCGGCGTCGGTAGCTACACGGGCGTCTACGGCGTCGCGTTTCTCGCCGCGGCGATCGGTGCGGCCGCGATCTCCCGCGGGTGGACACCGCGCGTCATCGCCGGTCTCGGCGTCGCCACGGCACTGGCGAGCGCGGCCGTGGTGGGCGACGTCGCCACCCCCTCGGTGATGACCCCGCACATTCGCGTCGCCGCACTCCAAGGCAACATCGACCAGGACCAAAAGTGGAGCCCGCAGGCGTTCGAGAACACGCTGCTCGCCTACGAGGAGCTCACGCGCCGCGCGGCGAAGGCGGGCTCGCAGTTGATCGCGTGGCCCGAGACCGCGGTACCCGCGCCGCTCGCGGTCCCCGAGCTGCACGACCGCATCGCCGCGCTCGCGCGCGAAGTCCGCACACCGCTGATCGTCGGCGCCGTCGGCGTCGACTTCGACGCCCAGGGCCGGCCGATCGCGCACTACGACAGCGCTTTCGTGTTCTCAGCCGAGGGCGAGCTGATCGATCGCTACGACAAGACTCACCTCGTGCCCTTCGGCGAGTACCTGCCGCTGCGCCCGATCCTCGGCCAGTTCATCCACGCGCTCGCAACGGGGGCAATCTCGAACGACGTGAGCGAGGGCGACCGCGTGCGCGCCATCGACGTGCCGCTCGCAAACGGCGAAACGGTCCGCGTCGGCATCCCGATCTGTTACGAGCTGATCTTCCCTGACCTCGTGCGTCGCTTTGCCGACGACGGCGCGCAGCTGCTCGTCGGCATCACCAACGACGCCTGGTACGGGCGAACGGGCTCGCCCTATCAGTTCCTCGCGATGACCGAGCTGCGGTCGGCGGAAACGCTGCTGCCCGGCCTGCGCGCCGCGAATACGGGGGTGTCGGCGCTGATCGGTCGAGATGGGCATGCGTTTCAGCAGACGCGCATTTTTGAACGCGGCCTCCTGGTCGGAGACCTCGAATTGCTCGCCTACGACTACAAGTCCTTCTACACCCGCCACGGCGAC